>NZ_JBGONU010000024.1:0-70619 GCF_041439295.1 Vibrio sp. 1F253
CCCTTCCTCACAACTGAAAGTACTTTACAACCCGAAGGCCTTCTTCATACACGCGGCATGGCTGCATCAGGCTTTCGCCCATTGTGCAATATTCCCCACTGCTGCCTCCCGTAGGAGTCTGGACCGTGTCTCAGTTCCAGTGTGGCTGATCATCCTCTCAGACCAGCTAGGGATCGTCGCCTTGGTGAGCCATTACCTCACCAACTAGCTAATCCCACCTAGGCATATCTTGACGCGAGAGGCCCGAAGGTCCCCCTCTTTGGCCCGTAGGCATTATGCGGTATTAGCCATCGTTTCCAATGGTTATCCCCCACATCAAGGCAATTTCCTAGGCATTACTCACCCGTCCGCCGCTCGACGCCCATTAACGCACCCGAAGGATTGTTAGTGTCGTTTCCGCTCGACTTGCATGTGTTAGGCCTGCCGCCAGCGTTCAATCTGAGCCATGATCAAACTCTTCAATTTAAGATTTTGTGACTCAACGAATACTGACTTCAAAACTAATATTTACCGAAGTAAACATGTAATTCTAAAGCTATTACCATTCCAACAGAATGGTAATGAATTGACTGTGCCGAATAACTACAAGTAGTTAAACGTATTGGTCACTCAGTTCATTGAAATCAATTTTGTTACCGAAGTAACTGTCATTACCTAAGTAATAACGTTTTGATATTCATCAACGAGTGCCCACACAGATTGATAGGTTTAAATTGTTAAAGAGCTTCACTTGTTGAGCGTTCCTTTTAGTAAGGAGCCTCTCTAAGTGGACGGCCATTCTAGCGAATTGGGTTCCAGTGTCAAACACTTTTTCCAGCTAATTTTTCAAAGCATCTTAAATGCTTAATGTCGTCTCGTTACTTAGTTCAAACCGCTTGGTTATCCCTAGCAACGGAGGCGCATTATAGAGAGAATCCCCCTTTGCACAAGACCAAAAACGGAAAAAAATCGCCACAGGCGATCGTTCGGACACTATTCACACAAAGCGTTCAAAATAGGTACGATTACGTCTTAATTTCGACTAATCGTACCTATCCTTCTTACCTTTATTATTGGTGAGCAATAATTCGGTCGTTATTCACTAATAGCTGCACTTTCTTATCCGGATTGATTTTCCCTGCAAGTATCGCTTTCGCTAATGGGTTCTCTACTGTTTGTTGAATTGCTCTTTTAAGAGGCCTTGCACCATATACAGGGTCAAAACCAACTTGAGAGATTAGCTTGAGCGCTTTTTCTGAAACTTCGAGTTCATAACCATTGTCTTCCATTCGCTTTTTCAAATGATCAAGCTGAATAGCGGCAATTGACTCGATGTGCTCTTGGCCTAATGGATGAAACACGACACTTTCATCAACTCGATTCAAAAACTCAGGTCGGAAATGTTTACCCACCACTTCCATAACCTCATTTTTAATCCCTTGGTAATCCAATGTATTAAAGTTCTCTTGAATACGAGTTGAACCTAAGTTCGATGTCATGATTACCACGGTATTTCTAAAATCAACCGTACGACCTTGTCCGTCAGTTAATCGCCCATCATCTAAAACTTGCAATAGAATATTGAAAACATCTGGGTGAGCTTTCTCTACCTCATCAAGCAGAATGACAGAATAAGGTTTTCGACGAACAGCTTCGGTTAAGTACCCACCTTCTTCATAACCCACATAACCAGGGGGAGCACCAACTAAACGAGCAACAGAGTGTTTTTCCATAAACTCAGACATATCGATACGAACCATCGCATCTTCACTATCGAACATAAAGTTAGCTAATGTTTTACACAGTTCCGTTTTACCTACACCTGTTGGCCCTAAGAACAAGAACGAACCAATCGGCTTATTCGGATCAGACAAACCAGCACGGCTACGACGAATCGCATTCGATACCACTTCGACCGCTTCCGCTTGACCGATAACCCGCTTATGCAGAACACCTTCCATTTTCAGAAGCTTCTCCTTTTCTGCTTCTAGCATTTTAGAAACAGGAATACCGGTTTGCTTTGAAAGGACATCGGCGATCTCAGCGTCGGTCACCTTATTACGTAATAAGGTCATTTCTTGCATTTCAGCTTGAGTCGCGAGATCTAACTGCTTCTCCAATTCTGGGATTCGACCATATTGCAATTCAGACATACGGTTAAGGTCACCAGCGCGTCGTGCAAAATCCATATCCATTCGAGTTTGTTCTAGCTCTGATTTAATATGTTGCGTACCAGACAGCGCCGCTTTTTCAGCGTTCCAAACTTCTTCAAGCTCTGCGAAATCGCGTTCTTTCTCAGAAAGTTCGCTTTGTAACGTACGAAGCCTCTTTTCACTGGCCTCATCATTTTCATTCGTCAGAGCTTGCTGTTCGATCTTCAATTGAATGATTTTGCGCTCTAACTTATCCAATGACTCGGGCTTTGAATCTATCTGCATTCGAATACTCGAAGCCGCTTCATCAATGAGATCAATCGCCTTATCTGGTAACTGACGATCTGAAACATATCGGTGAGATAGCGTTGCCGCCGCTACGATAGCAGGATCGGTAATTTCTACATGATGGTGGAGTTCATAGCGCTCTTTCAAACCACGAAGAATCGCTACCGTGTCTTCAACGGTGGGTTCATCCACGATCACTTTTTGGAATCGACGCTCCAAAGCCGGGTCTTTCTCTATATATTGTCGGTATTCATCGAGCGTTGTTGCGCCGACACAATGCAGTTCACCACGAGCTAATGCTGGTTTCAGCATGTTACCCGCATCCATAGAGCCTTCGCCTTTACCTGCGCCGACCATCGTATGAATTTCATCGATAAAGAGAATGACATTGCCTTCTTCTTTCGATAATTCATTAAGCACTGATTTTAGACGCTCTTCGAATTCACCACGATATTTAGCACCCGCAACTAATGAGCCCATGTCTAATGAAAGCACTCGTCGGCCTCTTAAGCCTTCAGGCACTTCATTATTGATAATACGCTGAGCCAAACCTTCGACAATCGCAGTTTTACCTACACCGGGTTGACCGATAATGACAGGGTTGTTCTTAGTACGACGTTGAAGGACTTGAATCGTGCGACGAATTTCATCATCACGACCAATCACAGGATCTAGCTTGCCTTGCTCTGCTCGCTCGGTCAGATCAATGGTGAACTTCTCTAAAGCTTGGCGTCTATCTTCCGCATTCGGGTCATCAACCTTTTGACCACCACGAACTTGCTCGATAGCTTGAGATAGTTTTTGCTCGGTCAGGCCTAGTTCTTTAAGTAAGTTACCCAAAGGCCCTTTGTCTTCAATGGCAGCGAGTAGGAATACTTCTGAAGATATGTAACTGTCTTGCCGCTTTTGTGCGACCTTGTCACATAGGTTGAATAGCGTTCCCATTGCGTTAGAAAGCTGAACATCACCACCGATACCGCTTACTTTCGGCACTCGGTCTAATATTTCGCTCAATTTAGAACGCAATTGAACAACGTCAATATTCAACATAGTGAGCAATGGACGAATCGCACTGCCATCTTGATTAAGCAAAGACACCATTAGGTGTACAGGTTCTATATATTGGTGATCACGACCTAATGCGAGCGACTGAGCATCAGATATCGCAATTTGGAATTTACTAGTGAATCGATCGAGACGCATGCCAACCTTCCTACTCTTTAGATATGTTTATCTTATGGTTAGAAGATGGATACGGTAACGCAGATTTTCAAGGGATAAGGATGAAGAATAGAGCTGATATGAAAATATAAATGAACTGGATGAGTGGTTATGCTAGTCAGAGATTACTCTAACCAAATAAATGTTGCCTGACGCCCAGTAATACCATCACGACGATAAGAATAGAAAGCATCTGAATCTGCGTATGTACATAGATTCGAATCTGTCACCGAAGTCACGCCAACTTTCATTAATCGTTGAGTCGCAAGTTGAGACATATTTGCTAACCACTTGCCGGGTTCAGATTTAGCTTTAAATGCTAATTTCGCTTGAGGGTCAAAACGAGCAAAAGCGTCCAACACATCGTTGCCAACCTCAAACGCATCTTTACCAATAGCAGGACCAAGCCAAGCAATGATCTGATTATCTGAATCTAGGTTTGAAAACTTTGCGACGGCATTTTCAAGAATGCCACCAGCAAGACCACGCCAACCCGCATGAACGGCAGCAACTTGAGTGCCTTTGGTATCGCTAAGGATGACCGGTAAGCAATCGGCTGTCATCGCAGAACACACAACCCCCTTTGCAGTGGTAAATGCACCATCCGCATCAAGCACATTCGCCACAGGTTCTAAAACCGTAACGACATCCGTTGAGTGAGTTTGATTTAGCCATACTGGAGCTGTGGGCATCTTAGATTGTTGCTTTAGCCATGTTCGATTACTTTCAACAAGTAAAGCATCATCCCCAACATGCATACCAAGGTTTAACCCTTGATAAGCACCTGTAGAACAACCATCAAAACGAGTCGAAGCAAATGCTTTCACGTTTTTTGGTGCATTCCAGTCAGGGATGATCATTGACACGATTAAATGTCGTCTTCTATGTTTTCGCGAGCATCAACACGCAACGCTTCAGCCATTACAACCATGTCATTTGGCACAGGTGCGTGGAACTCTACCTCTTCACCAGTAATCGGGTGAACAAACTTCAGCATAACCGCGTGTAACGCTTGGCGATCAAAAGAACGAATCATTGTCGTTAGTTCTTCAGATGCACCTTTAGGAATACGAGCACGACCACCGTACGCAATATCACCTAACAACGGGTGCTGAAGGTATGACATGTGAACACGAATTTGGTGAGTACGACCCGTTTCTAGGCGCAGACGAATACGAGTATGTTCGCGGAAGTGCTCAGCAACACGGTAGTGAGTTACCGCAGGCTTACCCAGTTCATTAACGTCCATTAACGTACGCTTAGTTGCATGACGGCTAATGCCTTTCTCAACCACACCACCCGCGGTCATTTTACCAATAGCAATTGCTTCATATTCACGAGTAATACGACGTTTAGCAAGAGCTCGTACAAGGCGAGTTTGAGCTGGAACCGTTTTAGCCACAACCATAAGACCAGTTGTGTCTTTATCAAGACGGTGCACAATACCCGCACGAGGTACTTCAGCAATCTGAGGGTAATGGAAAAGCAATGCGTTTAGTATGGTTCCATCCGGCGTACCTGCACCTGGGTGTACAACCAGATCGCGAGGTTTATTGATAACCAATAAATCATCATCTTCATAGACAATGTCTAACGGAATATCTTGTGCTTCCCAGCGCTCTTCATCCGCAAGCTCTGCTTGTAAGATGATCGCTTCACCGCCCAAAACTATGGTGCGCGGTTTAGTGATAACTTCGCCATCCACTTGGATTTTGCCGTCAAGAAGCCACTCTTTAATACGAGAGCGAGAAAAATCGGTAAATAGTTCAGCGACAGCTTGGTCTAAACGTTGACCTAACTGGCTGCTTTTTACTGTGTCTGTTAATGTTATCTGCTGAGCCATATCGAACTTTTTTAAAAACCGTGAGACTAATACCCATTAGTATGGATAAAATAGAATAATTGCATCATTGTATCTGTTACTGGTTAGAAAGTAACGGAAGCTTACGAAATATTTAATTCAAGGAATCGACGTCTGACATGAAACACCTTACTTTAACGGGTCTATTAGCCGTATCACTCTTAGTTGGTTGTTCAAGTAGTGAAGAAATAGTACCGGATGTACCGCCATCGGTTCTTTACTCTGACGCCCAAGAATCACTGCAGAGTGGTAGCTGGCTTTCTGCAATCGAAAAGCTAGAAGCCTTAGACTCACGTTACCCATTCGGCGCCTATTCTGAACAAGTACAACTGGATCTGATTTACGCTTACTACAAAAATGATGACTTGGCGCTTGGCCTTGCGACTATTTCGCGATTCCTACGCTTAAACCCTACTCATGAAAAACAGGATTGGGTTCTTTACATGCGCGGTTTAACGCATATGGCACAAGACCGAAACTTCATGCATGATATTTTTAATATCGATCGTAGCGACCGAGACCCAGAACCTGTGAAACTTGCATTTGCTGATTTCAAACGACTGTTAGAACGTTTCCCAGCAAGCCCATACGCTGAAGATGCACAAAAACGCATGTTCGCACTGAAAAACCGCCTCGCGGAGTATGACTTAGCAACCGCTGATTTCTACCTGCGTCGTGAAGCTTGGATTGCAGCTATAAACAGAACACAAGAGTTGCAGAAGACTTACCCTGACACCATTGCTGCACGTAAGTCTTTAGACATTCAATTAGAAGCTTATGAACAACTAGGCTTAGAAGACGCAGTGTTACGAACAGAAAAGTTAATCGAGCTCAATCCACTGCCTTAGTCAGCGAATCACACTCGTCGTTAACTAAAACAATCACTTCAAAATCGCGCTAATTTGTTAGCGCGATTTTTTTTGAACTTCGTCTGGTAAACTTGATGAATGGCAACATAAGCAGTATCTTCAATAGATAACTTTTAACAAAACATCAACATGGAGTGTGGATGTGAGCAGGATGTTATTATTTATCTGGATCGGGTTATTTAGCCAACTTTCCAACGCATTAGAACTGTCCCCATTGAGCAATCAACCTTACATGGGAGACTTAGATGTACTCAAAACAAAAGGAACAGTGAGAGTATTGGTTTCGGCTGATCTGGGCTTTTACTACATAGAAGATGGCAAGCCAAAAGGTATTGTGGCAGAAATGCTCTACCACTTTGAGAAAAGTCTTCGTAAGAAGCACCCCTATCTCAACGTTCAAATCATCCCCGTGCAACGAGATGATCTACTCCCCTCGTTAGAATCTGGTTACGGTGATGTCGCTGTCGCCAACCTAACGATCACCGACAAGCGGTTAAGTGTCATCGATTTTTCCGATCCAATGATCAAAGATGGGAAAGAACTGATTATCACCGGAAAAAATTCTGCCCCTATCACCGAAATCAAGCAATTGAGTGGTCAAGAGGTCTGGATCCGAGCTAGCTCGAGTTACTTCGAGAGTGTTCAAAGAGTCAACAAAGAGCTTAACGCACTAGGTTTACCACCACTGCATGTCCACTTTATCGAAGAATCATTGCAAGACTACGAGCTGATAGAACTGGTCAATCAGGGTTATATACAAGGTACAGTTCTAGATAGCCACAAAGCTAAGCTCTGGCTCGATGTTATGGAAAACATTCAGGTACACACTGAGTTGCCGCTGCGTGAAAATGGTCAAATTGCTTGGGCACTGAGAAAAGACAGCCCTCAGCTAAAGAAAGAGATCAACAAATACGTAAAGACCGCACGAACAGGAACTCTACTTGGGAACGTTATCTATAATAAATACATCGACAACACTCGTTGGTTAGGACGAGCACTCAACCCAAATAAAGTAGACCGAGTGGCAAAACTGGCAGATGTCTTTGAAAAATATTCGAATGAATACGAATTCGACCCTTTGATGATGTCAGCTCAAGGTTTCCAAGAGTCTGGACTTGATCAAAGCAGGGTTTCTCACCGAGGCGCCATCGGTGTAATGCAGGTGTTGCCAAGTACCGCCAAAGACAAAAACGTCAATATAAAAAACATACATAAGGTGGATAACAACATCCATGCTGGTGTGAAATATATGCGCTTTATCAAAGACCGATATTTTGACGATCCAGCGATATCGCCTGACAATCAAATCTACTTCACTTTAGCTTCTTACAATGCCGGCCCCGCTAAGATAAGAAAGATGCGGAACATTGCTAAAAAAAAGGGTTATAACCCAAATATCTGGTTTAAAAACGTGGAAATCATCACTCGTAAGTACGTGAGTAAAGAACCCGTAACCTATGTCGCCAACATCAATCGTTACTTCGTCATTTACAAACAATTGCAAGCAATCAATGCCATCCGAGAGGACGGTACAGCGAGATTACTGAACACTAACGATTAACTTCGCCCTTAACATCAGAGCTTGAGGAACAAAGGTGTTAGATAAGGTTAAAAACATAAAAGCCGCATAAGAAAACTTATGCGGCTTTTATTTATCTAATTCTGAAGAAGCTTACGCAGAGAGCTACATCATTATACCTATATCACAAAACACTATTGAGTAAATTTCAATCAAGCACTTTCTATAGGCTGTAGTCCGCCCCTAAAAACTGGTTTAATTTTTAGCGAAGCCTTGCCTCCAACTTATCGTTTTTCATAGGGATAACAAGTATTTTTCGACAAAAAGATATCAAGACTTGCGTGAGATCACATTTGATTTTAATGCTTATCCCACCCAACCAAAACAAGATCTAAATCACATTCTTTATTCCTAAAAGTCGTAATCTGAAGTTAACCCATGAGGGATACAACAGAGGAAAACTTCTATGAAAATGAACATCACTGGTAAAAATATCGACATTACCTCTGCAATCCGTGATCACATAGAAAGCAAATTTAAGAAGCTGGATAAATGGCAAGTAGACATCATTGGCTGCCAAGCGAGCTTTAGCGAAGAACCAAATAAAAAGAAAAAATTTGAAGCCGTTCTAACGGTACCAAAAGGCCAACTTGTTGCTTCATCAATTCATGACGACCTCTACGTAGCCATTAACGAAGTAGAACAAAAACTAGAGCGTCAACTCAACAAGCTGCGCCATAAACCAGAAGCGCGCCGCGCTGAAAAGCCTGAAATCGAAGAGCTAGAAGCTGAAGTAGAATAAGGAAATATGACAGATTAAAAAATAGCGCCTCAGGGCGCTATTTTTTTGCTTGACGCTCGTAGCTCGCTTGCTTATTGTGTTTAAACATTCATAAAACAATCACTTTTTATGCACTCTCACTCTTTGTTTATTTTTGACTTCTTTTTTCTTCCGTAAATCGGAGGCTAAGTCGTTTTAGAAAAACAAGTCAAAAACGAACAAGAAGCCTCCCACACTAGGGGGGCTTTTTTATAAGGACACATTTATGACTGACCGAACAATTTCACTAGATGATATCCGCCTTCGTCTCAACGATTTAGACGACGAACTCCTAAAATTACTTTCAGAGCGTCGTAAGCTGAGTATCGAAGTCGCTAAAAGCAAGGTAGAAACGTCAAAACCCGTTCGTGATGCAGTACGAGAGCAACAACTACTAGTCAAATTGATCAACAACGGTAAAGATAAATACGAGCTTGATGCGCAGTACATTACTAAGTTGTTTCATACCATCATTGAAGATTCGGTTCTGCTGCAACAGTCATACCTGCAAAACCTTGCGAATCCACAAAGCCGTAAACCACTAGCTCGCGTTGCATTCTTAGGTTCTAAGGGATCGTATTCTCACCTTGCGAGCCGTGAATACTTCAGCCGCAAGAATATGGAATTGATTGAGCTGAACTGTAATCATTTCAAAGAAGTCGCATCGACTGTAGAATCGGGCCATGCCGACTACGGTGTACTGCCGATTGAAAATACCAGTTCAGGGTCAATTAACGAAGTCTACGATCTGCTACAACACACAACGCTTTACATCGTTGGTGAACTTTCTCAACCGATTGAACACTGCCTTGTCGCGAAAAATGATATTCGTTTAGAAGACATTAAAACGCTCTATTCGCATCCACAACCTCATCAACAATGCAGTGAGTTTTTAAGCCGCCTTAAAGATGTCAGCCTTGAATCTTGTGCAAGCACAGCTGATGCTATGAAAAAGGTGAAAGATCTAGACGGTGATGATGTGGCAGCGATTGGTAATGCATCGAGCGGCAAGCTTTATGGACTTCAACCAATCCAAGGTAACATTGCAAATCAAACTGAGAACCACACTCGTTTCATCGTGGTCGCTCGTAAGCCTGTTGAAGTATCGACTCAGATCCCAGCTAAGACGACGCTTATCATGTCAACTTCTCAAGAAGCCGGTTCTTTGGTTGAAACACTACTGATTCTGCAACGCTTAGGTATTAACATGACCAAGCTGGAATCTCGTCCTATCATGGGTAACCCTTGGGAAGAGATGTTCTATGTGGATTTAGAAGCACACTTAGATTCAGATAATATGCAGCAAGCGATAACGGAACTAACAGCCATAACTCGTCACCTAAAAGTGTTAGGTTGCTACCCAAGTGAGAACATTAAGGCTACTCAGGTTAAGTTGTCTTAACTTTTTATTATCTGTTCCCCCATTTTAACTGCTATAAGCTTTTCACTAATACAAGCATTTGGCCTACTGCAGGCCAAATGCTAAAAGAAAGTAACTAATGGAATAAAACTCGAACTAAGGAATACGCAAAGTCTGTATACTTAAAAATGAATTGGTTGTGTTACTGATTCTCACTCCTATCCACTTCAATCACCCCCACCGTACTTACTTAAACACTCATTACTGATAATTTAATCAGTAAATACAAAAACTTAAAACCCAAACAAAACTCTTCAAACACAATATAATCGATGGCAAGAACTCTCGAAATAACATAAACTTGCGTGCTAAAATTTATAAACCATGTTGTGAATAACCATGAAGCTAAGTACTAAAATATTACTTGTGATTGCCCCCGTAATACTGATCAGTACAGCGGCTTCTAGCTATATCATCTATTCCACGCAAAAAAACAGCTTTATCAAACGTGAAGACAATGCCCTGCAATTAAGCATGGAAAAATTAGCAGGCTATTTTCAACAGTCTCGTTCTTTCCTCAACAATTACTCCTACACCCTCACCAATAGTGACCTGGTTAAGCGTTATTTTATGGTTGATGAAAATGTCGACCACCAACGTGAACTTACTGATAACCTAAACGAAACGATTAAGTTATTGCAAGATGGTAACGACAGTTTTACAAGGGTCGCGTTGCTTGATAGCGATCGAGCTCTTAAATATTACGCTGACAATACCAATGATCCTTTCGCAAAAATGGATCCCAAGATATTAGAGTTCATTGAGCATCAATATCAAAAAACGTTAGCAACTTCGAGTACGGACTACATACAGAATTCCCAAGGTGAAGGGGGATTAGTTCATTATGATGTTATTGATAAAAAAACAGTTTCGACACCAATAAACGATCCACCCAACAATGTGTTTTTTGTGGTTGTATCTGTCTCTCTTGATAAGTTTAATTCACTACGAAAACAGATAGAGTTCGACTATCAAACTAGTTTGTTTTTTACCCCTACGTTAGTGACACAGGGGCGTGAGTTAACACAATCTATAAAGCTAGCACCTGGCCTCTACGCCACGCTCGATCCTGCACCATTCTTATTAGACAACAAACTCAAATCTATCTGGAATGAACTGAGCCTATCCTTTGCCCTATCTGCATTTGTCAGTGTTACCTTACTGCTGATCCTGCTATCTCGCTGGGTGATAAACCCGATCACCCGTTTAGATAGGCAGCTTCAAGAGGTTGAGAAAAAACAGAGAAAAAACATTGAGCGCCTAGGAACAAATGATGAGTTGGGGCGCTTATCCCAACGCTTTTATGATATGTACCAAGAGTTGGATGACACGTACCAACAGACTAAGTTGTTGGCAGAAAATGATCAGTTGACCCAAATAGCCAATAGGCACCAGTTTCAAACCTTCGTGCAGCAGTCGTTGTCAAAACCTAGTTCGAACACCGAAACCTGGGTTCTCTACTTTGATTTAGATAACTTCAAATTTGTGAACGACAAATACGGGCATCAGATCGGCGACTCGATTCTCGTCAGTTTTGCTCAGCGTATCTCCAATATTTGTAACCACTACAAAACAGAATTAAATGCCCACTGTCTGCCAGCCCGACTTTCTGGGGACGAGTTCGTTGTATACATTAATGCTCCAAATCACCAAGAAAATATCGCACATCGATTTTCGAATGATTTACTCACCCCACTACAAAAGGGGTTTGTCACCGAGTCAGGTAATTTCCCGATTACGGTAAGTATTGGTATTGCGACCCACCCTAATGATGGCGATACAATCGAGAAGCTTCTTTCGAATGCTGATACCGCGATGTATCAAGCCAAACGTGCAGGTAAAAACCAATTCGCAGATTACTCGTTAGACTTAGATAAAACCATTCAGCGTCAAGCCAGTATTGAGAGCGCCCTCAGAGAAAATAATTTTGATGAAGAGTTTAAGCTCGTTTACATGCCTTATATGGACTCAACAGGAAGTTATATTATTGGTGTAGAAGTGCTATTACGTTGGCACTCAAAACACCTTGGTTTAGTGCCACCCGATGAATTCATTCCTATCGCCGAACAAACCGGATTATTTGAAATAATTGATCGCTGGGTTATCCAGAATGCATTTGCTTCATTCCATCAACTTCAAGCTCAATTCGATCACTCTATTCAGCTATCGATTAACTTATCTTCAGCCGGGATTAAAACCACTCACCTTGCTGATTTCATCAAAGAGCATGCGAAAATCAATCAGATTCCGCCCAATTTGATCGATTTTGAAATCACAGAAACCTTTTACTCAAACTCTCAGGGGTTCCCATTACTTAACCAGTTATCATACATGGGCTATAGATTAGCAATCGACGACTTTGGTTCTGGTTACACCTCGATCACTCAACTGGTTCAATATCCAACTCAGAAGATTAAATTGGATAAAACCTTTTTGGACACCTTGATTGAGACAGATAACCAGAACATAGTGAAACCCATTATCGGGCTATGCCATGCTCAAGGGAAAAAGGTCACAGCCGAAGGAATTGAAACTCAATGCATGCATCAGTGGTTACAAGATGCGCAGTGCGATATGCTACAAGGCTATTATTTTGGTAAGCCAATGCCATTAGAAGAGCTGACGGAATGGTACCGACAGCATCAACTCAATTTTATCGATAATAAAAAGAATCAACCACATGAAATCTGTAATCATCGCATCGCTGAATCCAGCTAAAATTAGCGCCGTTAAAAGTGCATTCTTATCGGCTTTTCCTGATACTGAATTTGATTTCAAAGGCATCAGTGTCCCTAGTGGCGTCGCCGATCAACCCATGAGCAACGACGAAACCTATCAAGGTGCGGTAAATCGTGTTTACAACACGATCCAAGCTCAGCCTAATGCAGATTTTTATGTGGGATTAGAAGCTGGAATAGAAAAAAACGTTACCTTTGCATGGATGGTGATCGAAGCAAATGGCCTACGTGGAGAATCGCGTTCAGCAAGTTTGATGTTGCCACCTGCAGTACTTGAAAAGTTAGAACATGCGAACGAGCTAGGGGATGTGATGGATGAAGTGTTTGGCACCGATAATATCAAACAAAAAGGCGGTGCGATTGGCCTACTAACGCATAACCAACTAACACGCAGCTCTGTCTATCATCAGGCTTTAATTTTAGCGCTGATCCCATTTGTGAATCCAGAGCACTTTCCTATCTAGATCTTCGCTAAACTTCGAAAGCCTCAGAGAACAATCACCAGAATTAAAAAACGCTAACATTCAGTTAGCGTTTTTATCGAATTAATAGACACACTACTCAGAGGTTGCTTAACTCAGTTATTGTTTGAGCAAAAGGTCGGCGATCACGGCTTTCTCTTGTTCAGATTTGGCCTTTAGCTCATTTGAGCCTCTGGTTATCGTCGCGACGCCTACTCCCAGCATTTGGCTAACCTGTCGTTGAGACATCTCACCTTTCATCAGCTCACAAAAGATATTAATTCGAGCAACCAAAGCATCTCGCTCGTCTGGTGTCATCATCATGGTCAACAATAGTTCATGTTGATCTTTTTCGACAGCCGTCTTTACCAAGTCCATCAGTTGTTGCCAATTCTCATATTCAGGTTGTGATGCCATATCTCTACACTTACTTTTAAATTCTGACTTTAAAGAGTCGCTTAACGATTGAAAGCGTCGAACACTTTATACCGAAACACTTGATGTGATCCAATGTAAAAAGGCAGTAAGTGGAAATGGTTCGCACTCACTGCCTTTAATATTACTCAGCTTGGAGAAAAATGCAGAGAGCTTAGTATTTCGTTTTTGCCTCATGGGGCGCTAAAAACGTCCCTTTCTCACCCAGGAGATCTCGATAGTAAGTCTCAAACATCAAGATATTCTGAACGTAACCACGAGTCTCTTTGAATGGGATCATCTCGATAAAAGCAAAAGCATCGAGCTTTTCATCGCTGCGTGATCGCCACTGTTTCACACGACTAGGGCCAGCATTATACGCGGCAAATGCGAAGATGCGGTTATCATCATATTGAGCGAGTAGGCCATCTAGATAGTGGCTACCAATCTCAATGTTCTTGCCGACATCATAAAGATCATCGCTGCCCTGGTACTTAATCTTATGTTTATTGGCCGTGTATTGTGCCGTCTTTGGCATAATTTGCATGATGCCACGCGCGCCAACTGGAGAGCGAGCCTCTGAATCCATCGCACTCTCTTGTCTTGCTAAAGACATCAAAGTAATTGGATCAAGATCGTGCTTCTCGGCATAGAAATTAAACCACCACTTATGAGCGACAGGGAAACGTAACGCAATGTTATCCCACATCTTCGCAGAAATACTCGCCGTTACCGTAAAGTGATTCCATCGCTGTGTCGCAGCATGAGCTGCAAGCATCGCTTTTTGCTCTTTATCTGCATGACTTAATAACCAGCGCCACTCACTCTTTGCAGCCGCTATTTTATCTCGCTCAATCAGCTCACCGATACGAACCAAAGAAGTGTCGAATGGTTTCACCATTTCTGCACTGTATTTAAGGGTCGACGTTGGATAGCTAACTGGCTTATTTAATTGCTTAGCGGCAGCCACACTGTAGAAATTACGCTGACCCAAAATGTCTGACAGTCGCTTATTACCTTCAGCAGTATCGACTAGTGCAATCTCAGCTCTACCCTGCCAATACTGCCAGCGAAGCGAAGCCTGATGCTTATCATCTAAGCGCGCAATCCACTCTTTCAAGCCAGTCCAATCGGCATGCTGAATCGCTAAGCGAGCACGTCTTTCCAACAAGACTTGCTTTGATGAACTCGCGAGCATTTTGTCTCGCCACGCCATCAACTCTTCAGAGTCGGTATTGATCAAGCGGAACGCTAGGTAATCCGCGAGCTCTTGGGATTTTTCTTTCGAAAATTTTTGAGCTTTCACAACATCATCAAAAACCTCTTGAGCGCTGCTTGCGAATTTCCTTACTAGCTTCTCGAAACCAAATTCAGTTTGAGCTTGGTAGAATTCATTCGCTGGGTGCTTCTTAGCAAACGCGAGTACATTTTCAGGCTTGTTGTACAACGCCTTCATCTGCTTCGCTTGAGTAATTGACTCATCATGATCTAATTGCTTAACCAAGTAGCTCATTAACTTACCGTTTCGACTCTCGAACGCTAAAAGCATTCTGTCCAGAATCAGCTGATCCGTTCTTAAGCCCGCTTCATCCCAACTTTCGAAAAGTGAATCACAGTTATCATCAACACCACTGCCACTTAACCAAAGTTGTTTCGCACCTTTAAAGGCGAGATCTTGATTACCTTGTTCATAATTAGCGCGGTAATAGATACATTGATATTTTTCACCAACAGGCTCTTGGGTTTGAAACTCAAGGATCGTCTTCCACTGTTTTTGAGCCGCCAATAAATCTAAATAAGGCGCTCGTATACGATTGGAAAACGGCAGTGCTTTGTTCTCTTCAATAAAAGCATCCACCTCGCTTGGCGTTCGATCACCTAAGCCCAATAAAAAGGCGCGATAGTCAGTGTAAGGTGTTAACGGGTATGTTTGAATTTTATTACGAAGTGCTGAATAAGCTTTTAGATCACGGTTGTCTAAAACCTCTTGCGCTCTATCATAAACATCACGCTGCATTTCAAGCTCGGAAGCATTGCTGGCCATAGCCATTGGAGCCTGTGAAAATGAAAACAAAATTGCCGATGCAGCGACAGCAATTTTCGTATTACCAATGCGAAAAAACATTCGCTCTTTCCTTAGTGCGTGTATGAATACGTGAAGTCTATTTACGCCCGACATCACATCAAATGTAAAGAGTTTGAGTGTAAATATTGTTAATATTTAACACATCGCCTCGAAAGCTTATTAAATATAGTTTTAATGACCAATGTGACAATAATAGGTGAGGATTAGTTCAAGAATGGCTTTTCTGTCCTAGGAGTAACATCTTTGAGGATATTGGTATAAAATAGCAAACAATTTTGAACAATAATTAGGATCGATCGGCAATGGCTGAATACGTATATACCATGTCTCGGGTGAGCAAAACTGTTCCACCTAAGCGTCAAATTCTTAAAGACATTTCTCTTAGCTTTTTTCCTGGCGCTAAAATCGGTGTTTTGGGTCTAAATGGTTCAGGTAAATCTACCCTACTACGTATCATGGCTGGTATTGATACTGATATTGATGGTGAAGCACGTGCACAACAAGGTCTAAAAGTAGGTTACCTACCTCAAGAACCTGTACTAGACGAATCAAAAACCGTTCGTGAAATCGTAGAAGAAGCGGTTTCAGATGTTGCTGACGCACTTAAGCGCATCGACGCAGTATATGCCGCTTACGCAGAACCTGATGCAGATTTCGATGCATTAGCGAAAGAGCAAGGTGAGCTTGAAGCACTGATCCAAGCAAAAGATGGTCATAACCTAGAGACAGCTCTAGAGCGAGCTGCAGATGCACTTCGTCTTCCTGAGTGGGATGCGAAAATCGAATTCCTATCAGGTGGTGAACGTCGTCGTGTTGCTATCTGTCGTCTACTTCTTGAGAAGCCAGACATGCTGCTTCTTGATGAACCAACCAACCACTTGGATGCAGAATCAGTTGCTTGGCTTGAGCATTTCCTTGTTGATTACAGCGGTACTGTTGTGGCGATTACCCACGACCGTTACTTCCTAGACAACGCTGCAGGTTGGATTCTAGAACTTGACCGTGGTGAAGGTATCCCATGGGAAGGTAACTACACATCTTGGCTAGAACAGAAAGATGAGCGTTTGAAGCAAGAAAAAGCTGGCGAAAGCGCACGTCAAAAAACGATTGAGAAAGAACTTGAATGGGTTCGTCAAAACCCTAAAGGTCGTCAAGCTAAGTCTAAAGCTCGTATGGCTCGTTTTGAAGAAATGACGACTGGCCAATACCAGAAGCGTAACGAAACCAACGAATTGTTCATCCCACCAGGTGAGCGTTTAGGTGACAAAGTACTTGAAGTTAAGAACCTAACGAAGTCATTTGGTGATCGCGTTCTTATCGATGACCTATCATTCAGCATGCCTAAAGGCGCTATCGTTGGTATCGTTGGTGCCAATGGTGCGGGTAAATCAACACTATTCAAGATGCTAAGTGGCGCAGAACAGCCAGATTCAGGCACAGTTGAACTTGGCGAAACGGTTAAGCTTGCTTCTGTTGATCAGTTCCGTGACAGCATGGACGACACAAAAACAGTATTCCAAGAGATCTCTGAAGGCGCTGATATCATTAAGATCAACAACTTCGAAATCCCTGCTCGTGCATACTGCTCTCGTTTCAACTTCAAAGGCAACGACCAACAAAAGATCATCGGTCAGCTTTCTGGTGGTGAACGCAACCGTGTTCACCTAGCGAAACTGCTAAAAGCGGGCGGTAACGTACTGCTACTCGATGAACCAACCAATGACCTTGATGTTGAGACACTACGAGCTCTTGAAGAAGCACTACTTGAGTTCCCTGGCTGTGCAATGGTTATCTCGCATGACCGTTGGTTCCTTGACCGTATTGCGACCCATATCTTAGACTACCGTGATGAAGGTCAAGTTAACTTCTACGAAGGTAACTATACTGAATATACAGAGTGGCTGAAAAAGACTCTAGGTGCACAAGCGGCAGAACCTCACCGCATCAAATACAAACGTATTGCAAAGTAAATAAGCTTGTATTTTGAACAAAGGCCGCGATAATAGCGGCCTTTGATATATCTGGTTATATGTTACGTATTGATATAGAGAGATTAGTTATGATTGAAAGACGTCAATTTTCACGAGTTGTTTATCAAACCCCGACTGATATATCACAAGGGAACGTAAATGTATCAGGCTCAGTACAAGACTTATCTCTTCATGGCCTACTCATTCAATGCGATAAATTACAGCAACTCAGAACTGACATTCCTGTTCAAGTCAGCTTTAAGCTCGAAAGCAGTGATATCAATATTCAGTTAGAAGCAACGATAGTCTCGACCATCAATACCTCAATGCGTTTACGTATAGAGCATTTAGATATTGATAGTATCAGCCACCTTAAGCGCCTTGTGGAACTTAACGTTGGCGACGATGAACTGCTTTATAGAGAGATTGAACACCTTACCGATTTAGGTAGTGAGTGACGTCTCCATTCCCCTTTTTCTATTAGAAGCATTTAGTTAATACAGAACCATGTCTAAAAAAGTTTCCATTACAATCCCCTTAACCCAAGGGGATCAGACGTTTTATTTCGGTCGAAAAGCCGTACTAATATGTACCACAGCCCTTTTTTCAGTGCCTCTATTGATTGGCGGAGCTGCATACATGCACTTTGAGGGTAAACAAGAACTCGCCCTCCAAGCCGATGATGCACAACAATTGATTGAAACACTTATTGTTGAAAAAGAACAAACCGACTTTCTTTACGCTGAGCAGGTAGAAACCAATCACTCACTGTCTCAAGCATTAACCGAGAAAGAAGGCACTATTCAGTTACTTGGTAAGCGTGTATTTGATGTGGAATCAGTGCTTGGCCTGACCGATGAAGAGCCGCTGACTGATGACGTCTCTTTAGAAGACCGAATTGATGCAGCTGCAGTAGATTCGGCAGTCAGAGCCACAATGTTTCGTTTAATTCCAAATGACAGCCCTATGGCTTATCAACGCATATCATCCTCTTATGGTCGTCGCTCTAACCCTATAACAGGTAAACGCCACGTTCATACTGGTATCGACCTAACGTGTAAGCGTGGTGAAGATATAGTAGCGCCAGCAGATGGCGTAATTGAAACCGTGCGCCCAAGTAAGAAGGGCTTCGGTAACTTTATAACGATGCGTCACTCATTCGGTTTCATGAGCTCTTATGCGCACCTACAGAAGTTCAAAGTACGTAGCGGTCAATTTGTGAGTAAAGGCGATGTGATTGCGAGCTGTGGTAACTCAGGTAACTCAACCGGGCCACACTTGCACTATGAGGTACGCTTTCTTGGTCGTTCATTGAACCCTCAATACTTGATGGATTGGACACCTGAGAACTTCAACTACGTGTTTGAGAAAGAGAAAAAGGTTAAGTGGGGTCCATTGGTTCAACTGATTGATAATGTGGTTCGCTTGCAGATCAACCTGACTAACGTGCCTTACATTAGCTCGACCATAGACACCGTATCGAGTGAAGATAGTAAGAAACCTATCACGACTAACTAGTTATTGGTTATTGATTTGGCCTATGATGTTCTAATTGCTTTTAGCCTACAGTAGACCAAATGCTTTCATAGCATTCAGTACAAACAAAAAGAGCGACCTGATGGTCGCTCTTTTTTATGATTTCAAATCGTAATTAGCCACGATGAATCGAGTCATGTGCTTGTTTTAGAAGACTTTGGCTCTCTTGCAAGAACTGCTGCGAGTAGTCGCCAAACCAATCACTGACTTGATTAAAGCTATCAACGAATTTAGCTTTATCTTTCCCATCCAAGATTTCCAATGCTTCACCGAAACGACTATGGAAACGTCGAATCATCTCAATGTTCTCATCTGAAGAAAGAATGATATCACCGTACAAGTTCGGGTCTTGAGCAAACAGACGACCAACCATCGCAATCTCAAGTCGGTAGATTGGCGAGCTTAACTTCAAAAGTTGATCAATGTTCGGGTTCTCTTTACTTAGGTGCAAGCCGTAAGCAAAAGAAGTGAAGTGACGAAGAGCTTGAATCAGAGTCATGCCGTGATCGTGTTCCGCAGCATCCATCTGGCAAAGGCTCGCGCCCCAAATACCAAATTGATTCAGCAACCATTGGTAGCTTTCAGAGCCACGCCCATCACTGTAAACAATCACTTGTTTCGCAAGGCTTGGAACATCTGGACCAAACATTGGGTGTAATCCAACCACAGGGCCTTGGTGCATGTTCATCATGGCTTGTAGAGGCTTTGATTTAATCGACGTCAAATCACACAGAATACAATCGCTTGGTAGGTTACCCAACTTCGCAATCACACCTTCTGTCAGGTGAATTGGAACCGTTACAACCACAAGGCCAGCATTATCTAAGATCTCATCGGCTTTGTCCCAATCTTGGCTGCCAAGGATTTTCACTTCGTAACCAGAAAGCTTGAACATACGGCCAAACAGACCACCAAGCTGACCATTACCACCAACGATAACCACTGAACGTAACTCTGGGTTAAGGCACTTAAAACCAGAATCTTTTTCACTGGCATAAGACTCACGCATCGTACGACGTAAAATATCTTCGATTAACTGCGGTGGTACTCCTATTTTCTCGGCTTCTTGACGACGAGATGCCAACATCGCGGCTTCACGTTCCGGTACATAAATAGGTAAACCATGTTCACTTTTTACTTCACCGACTTTCTCCACTAGAGCCAGTCGTTGAGCCAGTAAATCCAACATTTGTTTATCGACAGCATCGATTTGGTCGCGTAATTCGTTCAGTTCAACGGCCATTTTATTCCTTACTCATCTATAAGCCCGTGCCAATCTAAAAGCCCGCACTGATGCAGGTTCGTTAGCAACAGATCTTAAAATGCCCCATTAGATGAGGCACTTAAATTTAAACTCTGACTAACCTTTCAAGCGGTTCTCTAAGAACGGGACTAATTCCGTATGTGCATGTTTCAATAGTGCCTCAGTTGAATCCCAATTGATACACGCGTCGGTAATAGATACACCGTATTTCATCTCATTGAGAGGTATATCTGAAGATTGGTTTCCTTCGTTAATATGGCTCTCAATCATCAGGCCGATAATCGACTTATTACCTTCACGAATCTGATGGATGACATCTTCAGCCACCAGCGGTTGACGACGGAAATCTTTACGAGAGTTCGCATGACTACAGTCGACCATTAGTGCCGCCTCTAAGCCAGATTTACCCAGCTCTTGCTCACATTCGTGTACCGATACTGAATCGTAGTTCGTCTGCTTACCGCCACGTAAAATTACGTGACCATTTGGGTTACCTTGCGTCGTTAGTAGTGCGACTTGACCTTCACGGCTGATACCCATGAAACGGTGGCTAGAAGAAGCCGCCTGCATTGCATTGATTGCAGTACCTAGATTGCCATCCGTACCATTCTTAAAGCCGATTGGCATTGAAAGACCACTCGCCATTTCACGGTGGGTTTGTGATTCAGTCGTACGAGCGCCGATTGCAGCCCAGCTGAATGTATCTGCTAGGTATTGCGGACTGATTGGATCTAGCGCTTCCGTCGCTAGTGGGATTTCCATCTCAGCAAGTTCAACAAGTAACTCACGACCAACATGTAAACCATGCTCAATATCGAAAGTACCATCTAGGTGAGGGTCATTGATCAAGCCTTTCCAACCAACAGTAGTACGAGGCTTCTCAAAGTAAACACGCATTACAATATACAGTTGGTCGCTAAGCTGCTCAGATAAAGCTTTTAAGCGTTTCGCGTATTCTTTCGCAGCTTCAATATCATGGATAGAACATGGGCCACATACTACAAGCATGCGATGATCTTTCTTATGAATGATGTTTGCTATAGTTTGACGAGACTCTTGAATGAAACGACGAGCATTATCACTCAAAGGCAGTTTTGCTTTTAACTCCTCAGGAGTAATCAGTACCTGTTCGTCGATGATATTGACATTGCTTAATTCACTTTTCTGCATAACTCAACCTGTATATTTATTTTTACACCCAACATTTCCATTTGGGCTGACAATCTTTAAAAACACAATAACAACTACAAAAACGATTGCAAGTGTAAACAATAAAAAACATTTAATGTAAATTAAAACTTACACACCCTCTTTAATTCACTCTGATACACAAACCAGCTTAAACTGCACCTCACACATACAAAAAAGGCGATATTTCTCATATCGCCTTCTTCAAACTTATAGAGTGTTTATTTATCACCCAGCGTTTAACATTCGCTTAATTTGCTCTGAGGCCTCTTTCCATCGACTATCCGAGTGAAGCGTCGATAAATCAAAGCTGTGCTTTTTAAGCAATGAGTTGGCTAAAGGCACCTCTTGAATCGCTAAATGATCAAGAGCCTCAATTTGTGCATCTCGCTTATTACACATCAACACCATGTCACAGCCAGCATTCAAAGCTGCTTTCGCTCTGTCTGCTGGTCCGCCCATAATGGCCGCGCCTTCCATCGTTAAGTCGTCAGAAAAAACTAAGCCTTTGAATCCAAGCTGCTGCTTCAATACTTTCTGCAGCCAATACAGTGAACCGCTCGCTGGTTGATCATCATAGTGAGAGAAAACCACGTGTGCTGGCATCATGGCATCCAATATTCCGGCTTCAATTTGCGCCTTGAAAATGGCCATGTCTGTTTCAAAGATATCGTTTCTAGGATCGTAAGGCGTTTCAAGGTGCGAATCAGCAATCACGCCACCGTGTCCTGGAAAGTGCTTGCCTGTTGTCGCCATACCAACCGACTTCATGCCTTTGATGAAAGCGCTGCTGTGACGAACAATGGTATCAATATCTTCACCAAACGCTCGGCTACCAATCGCTTTACAGTCGTGGCCTTTGTCTAATACCGGCGCAAAGCTCAGATCGATATCATGGGCAATCAATTCCGCCGCCATCAACCAGCCGGCTTGTTCTGCTAACTGCTCACCATCGTTCTTAGTCGCAAATTCTTGAGCTGCAGGGATAATTGAAAAACCATCGCGAAAGCGCTGAACTCGGCCGCCTTCTTGGTCAACGCCAATCAAAATAGGACGTTTCGCTACCTTGCGGATCTCTTTATTTAACGCCGAAAGCTGTTTGCTATCGTGGTAGTTTCGAGCGAATAAGATGAGACCACCAACGGTTGGGTGCTCTAAAATTTCTCTGTCTTCAGCTGTCAGTTCGTAGCCCGCGACATCTACCCACAACGGTCCCATATTTATCCCTTATTAAACCTAATTTCATAAACTTCCCGAGATTATTCTCTTTAAATTTGCTTTACAATGTTTTTAAACCAATCTGTGGAAGACTTTAAGAATGCAGTGCAAGAGCTTAGGAATGGATCGTAAAGAACTGTATATCGGTGTGATGTCGGGGACGAGTATGGACGGTGTTGATACGGCCTTGGTTTCGATTGAAGATTCGCGCATCACATTGCTCGCTCATGATGAGTTCCCAATGCCTGATGATCTCAAAGCGCGTCTGCTTGAAGTTTGTATTGGTCAGAAAACGGATTTGATTGCCATTGGCGAACTAGACCACCAGCTTGGTCATCTATTTGCTGATGCTGTTCTGCAACTTCTCGATAAGTCAGGTACGCCTGCATCTTCTGTGACTGCGATTGGGAACCATGGCCAAACAGTATTCCACCAGCCAACCGGTACTTCGCCATTTACCATGCAGTTGGGTGACGCTAATATCATTGCCGCTAAAACAGATATTCAAACTGTTGCCGACTTCAGACGCAAAGACATGGCGCTTGGCGGACAAGGTGCGCCATTAGTCCCCGCGTTTCACCATACGATTTTTCACCCGCGAGACAGCTCGGTTGTAGTCTTGAATATTGGTGGTATCTCGAATATTTCAGTACTGCGCCCGAATCAGCCTACTCTTGGTTATGATACAGGCCCCGGCAATATGTTGATGGACGCTTGGGTTGATAAACACATAGGTGATAAGTTTGACCGTGATGCACTGTTCGCGCTAACAGGCCAACTGAATCAAGCCTTGCTCGAACAGCTTCTAAGTGAATCTTATCTATCTCAACTGCCACCGAAAAGTACTGGTAGAGAACTGTTCAACCTACCTTGGCTAGAGCAACAATTAACAGAATTTAAAGATCTTGCGACAGAAGATATTCAGCGCACACTTTGTGAATACACCGCATTGACGATAGCGAATGAAGTGGAGACTTATCGCTTGGGTGATCAACCTGCACTCTATGTGTGTGGCGGTGGTACGAGAAATCCATTGTTGATGAAGAGACTGTCTGAACTGCTTCCTAGCTGGGAGGTTGAGTCAACCACCAGTAAAGGCGTTGATGCCGATTATATGGAAGCTATGGCCTTTGCGTGGCTTGCTCAACGTCATGTTCATCAACTGCCAAGCAATTTACCAGAAGTGACTGGCGCAAGCAGAGCGGCCTCTCTAGGCGTTCTCTATCGTGCAGATTAACTTGATAGCCGTGCTAACTTAGTAACAATACTGACTTCGCGATGCTGTCTAAACAATTTTAGAATCACCATTTAAGGATCATTATGAGTAACGACGCTCTCATATCAGCGCTCTCGCACCTCGTTTCGGAGGGGAGAAACCCTGACACTATGGATATTGATCTACTCACCTCTCTCGAAGTGGTTGAAAAGATTAACCAACAAGACAAACAGGTACCACTGGCGATCGAAGCCGAATTACCACTGATCGCGAAAGCGGTTGACAAGATCGCTCACGCCTTTCAAAACGGTGGCCGACTGATCTATATGGGTGCAGGCACCAGTGGTCGATTAGGTGTATTAGATGCCTCAGAGTGCCCTCCGACTTTCGGTGTTTCAGACAAAATGGTTATCGGCTTAATCGCTGGCGGACCAGAAGCGATTTTAAAAGCCAAAGAGGGAGCGGAAGATTCGCTGACTCTCGGTATTGAAGACCTGAAAGCCATTCAATTTACAGAAAACGATGTCGTGGTAGGCATTGCAGCCAGTGGCCGTACACCTTACGTGATTGGTGCACTCAATTATGCCAATCAACTTGGCGCAGTGACGGTTGCATTGTCTTGTAACCCTGATTCTCCGATTGCTGAAATCGCTCAAATCGCAATTAGCCCGGTGGTTGGCCCAGAAGCATTGACGGGTTCAACACGACTCAAATCAGGGACAGCACAAAAGCTGGTGCTTAATATGCTGACCACAGCCAGCATGATTCGCATTGGTAAGAGCTACCAAAACCTGATGGTCGACGTAAAAGCGACCAATGAAAAGTTGGTTGCCCGCGCTGCTCGTATCGTTATCCAAGCAACGGAGTGCGAGAAAGCACTGGCGGTGTCGACACTTAAAGCGACTGATTACGATGTGAAGCTATCGATTTTGATGATTCTAACAGGGCTAGATTTAGAACTGGCCAAGGCTCAGCTTGATAAACAAAATGGCTTCTTGAGAAAAGCGGTCGAGAATAATCAGTAATCTGCTGATACCAATCACAGTAAGTAAGTGATTATAAATAGCGCAGGAAAAATGCTTGAGAACAAGGCAGAAATTTTCGATAAGTAGTTATTCTACAATTAAAATTTCTAACGATGTTATCGAGTGTTTTAACCAGCTAGGATGAACAGTTATTTACTACGATTGGCATTATACTGTTGAGCGTTACTCTCGCTACATACAAAAAGACCAGTACACATGCAGTACTGGTCTCTTTTAGTTTTCATTTGTTATCGCTAGCTTGGGCTTAATAATCGTTCGAGAACTCATCCCAGCCACGTTGCCATTCCATACGGAAACGTTGAGCGTCTTCCGTACCAGAACACACGCCTTCATACACTTGACCAGATAAACCAATCTGATAAGCATGGTTCGGATTACAATATTCAGTCACACCTAGGTGATAACCTTCTGTATAGCTAGCTTGATCGACTCCGCCAAGCTCGGCCATATCTGAATAAGAACGCTGAGTGTGGCCTTTGATACCATCACGATAGCCAATCTCTTGCCAATTGCCTTCAGCTGCTAAATCTTGAACATTGGCGCTGCATCCTGCAAGGCTAAATGCCACGGCGAATAGTGCGATTATTTTTTTCATTTCAATCCTTTATATTTACCTAGCCACTTCCTGATGAAGCGTTATCTTTGTGGTGATTCTCCGCTGAACACTGGCTGATGTCCACTGATGTCTGCTATCTGCCACTGATATCTATTGGTGACCGCTTAAAGCTGATAAGTCACCACTTGTCAGAAGTAAGGCACTTCTCAACACGAATAACCAACCGCTCTACAAACGTAGCAAACCACTCAATCAGTTATAACACCACTTAATTGACTATTCGACCACTCACTCTCATAGCGGAAGTTTCTTCTCATACTCTTCTTTAATATACACCCTGACTTAATTAATACATTCAGGGATAACAAATTATGATGTGGTTTCTTACCTGTGTTGCAGCACTCATTGGTGGCTACTTTATTTACGGTGCCTTTATCGAGAAGATTTTCGGTATCAATGAAAAGCGTCAAACACCTGCTCACACCAAACAAGATGGCGTGGACTACGTTCCGATGTCGACGCCAAAGGTTTACCTAGTTCAGCTGCTTAACATTGCAGGTGTAGGTCCAATCTTCGGCCCTATCATGGGTGCCCTTTACGGCCCAGCAGCGATGCTTTGGATCGTGCTAGGCTGTATCTTCGCAGGTGCAGTACACGACTACTTCTCAGGTATGTTATCTATCCGTAATGGTGGCGCTTCAGTTCCAACTATCACTGGACGTTACCTAGGCAATGGCGCAAAACACTTTATGAACATCTTTGCCATTGTTCTACTGCTTCTAGTTGGCGTGGTATTCGTATCTGCTCCTGCAGGCATGATCACTAACCTAGTGAACGACCAAACTGATTTCGCGATGTCTGCAACAACCATGGTTGTTATCATCTTTGCTTACTACATCATCGCAACGATTGTCCCTGTCGATAAAATCATTGGTCGCTTCTACCCACTGTTCGGTGCACTGCTTATCTTCATGTCTGTTGGCTTAATCACTGCGATTGGTCTGTCTGACGAGCACCAAATAATGGGCGGCTTCGAGATGAAAGACATGTTCACCAACATGAACCCGAATGACCTACCACTTTGGCCTGCTCTATTCATCACTATCGCTTGTGGTGCTATCTCTGGCTTCCACGCAACTCAGTCTCCTTTGATGGCGCGTTGTATGGAAAACGAGAAGAACGGTCGCTTCGTGTTCTACGGCGCAATGATTGGTGAAGGCATCATCGCTCTAATCTGGTGTGCACTTGCTCTGTCGTTCTTCGGTTCAGTTGAGTCTTTATCTGACGCGATTGCAAACGGCGGCCCAGGTAACGTGGTATACAGCGCTTCATTTGGCCTACTGGGTGTATTTGGCGGTATCCTTGCTTTCCTTGGCGTGGTTATCCTACCTATCACTTCTGGTGACACAGCGTTCCGTTCAAGCCGTCTTATCCTTGCTGAATACTTCAACATGGAACAGAAAACACTGCGTAACCGACTACTAATGGCTCTACCGCTATTCGTTCTTGGTGGCATCCTGACTCAAGTAGATTTCGGCATCATCTGGCGCTACTTCGGTTTTGCTAACCAATCAACAGCAGTCATGATGCTATGGACAGCTTCGGCTTACCTACTTCGTCACAATAAACTGCACTGGGTAACAACGGTTCCAGCTGTGTTCATGACTTCTGTGTGTATTACATTCATCCTGAACAACAGCCAGCTAGGCTTCGGTCTGCCAATGCAGCTTTCAACCATCATCGGCGTAGTGAGTGCATTCGGTATCGCAGCTTACGTTATCAAAATTTCAAAAGGCAAAGGCGATACCGACCTTGCTGATGAAGAATCAGAAAAGGAAGCAAAGCCCGTAACAAAAACAGCTTAGCTTTCCCGAAATATTCTCACTCTTCATAGAAAGAGGAGAATAAGAAAGCCAAAAACACTTCGCTTGTTCCACCACATCTTTGATGAACTGGAATCTAAGATCAAAGCCCATCATGTATGATGGGCTTTATTATTTTATCCATAACCACTGAATACGTTAGTTTCCACTTTATAAAAGAAAGACAACCTGCAAAAAGCAAAGCTACCTTTCAGCCTCAATGAGCTTTACACTTAGCAAGCATCTCAATTGGTGAAAATATGGAACTCATTCTCTCTCTGCTGCAACAAACCTGTGTCTACTTAGTAATAGCTTACATGCTAAGTAAAACCCCGTTGATTCTCCCTTTGTTGAGCATCTCTTCACGCTTAAGTCATAAAATAAGCTGCTACGTTCTGTTTTCCCTATTCTGTATTATGGGCACCTATTTTGGACTGCAGATTAATGACGCGATAGCCAATACGCGCGCGATGGGTGCGGTCATGGGTGGTCTATTTGGCGGCCCTGTCGTTGGCTTTGCCGTCGGCTTTACTGGCGGTATTCACCGTTACTCATTAGGCGGCTTCACAGACTTGGCTTGTGCTATTTCCACCACAGCAGAAGGCTTGATTGGCGGCCTATTGCACGTTTACTTGGTTAGAAAGAACAAAGCCAGCCAGCTATTTAATCCATTGGTGGTTTTCTCGGTAACCCTGTTTGCAGAGATTATTCAGATGCTCATTCTTTTAGCGGTCGCGAAACCATTCGAGCAATCTTATGCCTTAGTGTCCGATATTGCCGCACCAATGATCATCGCAAACTCTGTGGGTGCGGCACTGTTCATGAGCATCATCCAAGACCGTAAAACCATCTTCGAAAAATATTCTGCAACCTTCTCTCGTCGCGCATTAACCATCGCCGAGCGTTCAGTGGGTATTTTGCATGGAGGATTCAATTCAGATAATGCGCAAAAAATCGTGCGGATCATTTACGAAGAGACCAACGTTGGTGCGGTGGCGATCACCGACCGAGAAAAAATTCTCGCTTTCATCGGCATTGGTGATGAACACCATATTCCGAACACCCCTATTTCATCGCAGAGCACGCTCACTTCGATGGAACAGAACGACATCATCTACCTTGATGGCAAAGAGAATCCATACCAATGCTCCCTTTCGCAAGATTGTAAGTTAGGCTCAGCGCTAATTATCCCGTTAAGAGCAGGAAACGAAGTCATCGGAACCATCAAACTGTATGAGCCAAAGCTGAAGCTGTTCTCGACCATCAATATGTCGATGGGTGAAGGTATCGCTCAGCTATTGTCGAGCCAGATCCTATTTAGCAACTATCAGCAGCAGCAAACGCTGCTGACACAAGCGGAAATCAAACTGCTGCATGCACAGGTGAACCCACACTTCTTGTTTAATGCACTTAACACCATCAGTGCCGTTACACGTCGTGACCCTGATAAAGCACGTGAGCTCATTCAACATCTGTCTCACTTCTTTAGAAGTAACCTGAAGCAGAACATCAACACGGTAAAACTCAAAGATGAACTGGCACACGTTAATGCGTATCTAACCATAGAGAAGGCACGCTTTACCGATCGATTAGAAGTGGAATGGGATATCGACCCGCAACTGTATGAGTCGCAACTGCCAAGCTTTACCCTACAACCGCTAGTAGAAAATGCCATCAAACATGGGATTTCTAACATGCTAGAAGGCGGCAAAGTGAAGATCTATAGCGAGGCTTTAGTGGGTGGATTCAAGTTAATCGTTGAAGACAATGCTGGTAATTATCAGAAGCCATCCCAAGATCACGTTGGATTAGGTATGGAGATTGTTGATAAACGACTCACTAATTTTTTTGGACAAGATTCAGCACTAAAAATAGAATCTCAACCACAGCAATTTACTCGAATGAGCTTTATCATACCTATACTGAAATAAAGGCATTTTCGGAGACGAATCACTCCGAGTTGAAACATTTAGAAGCAGACATTTAAAAGAAAAGCGTGAAACAAGCAGGGATAGAACCAAAATGAAGATTGTAGGATGTTAAAGGCATTAGTTGTCGATGATGAGCTTTTTGCTCGCGAAGAGCTGATTGAACTACTCACTGAAACCGGACAAGTAGAAATCATTGGCCAAGCGAGTAACGCGATCGAAGGACTGAAACAGATCAATCTGCTCAAGCCTGATGTGGTGTATTTGGATATCCAAATGCCGCAGGTTACCGGAATCGAACTGTTAAGCATGCTTGATCCAGACACCATGCCTTACGTTGTATTCGTCACTGCCTACGACCAATATGCGATTCAAGCCTTTGAAGACAATGCCTTTGATTACCTACTCAAGCCGGTCGAACCTTGTCGACTAAACAAGAGTGTTTGTCGTCTGAATAAGGTCATCAAGCAGAACCACAAAGCGCCGGAACAAGACATCTCTGCCATTGCTCCGTGCCGTTTAGAACAGATCCCATGTATCGGCCATAACCGCATTGTGATCATGGCGAGCCAAACGGTCGAGTGCGCTTATTCGGATATCAGTGGTGTGCATGTTCGTAGCTCCTCACAAACGGCGACCTCACAGTTAACGCTAAAGATCTTGGAAGAAAAAACCGATTTGATCCGTTGTCATCGACAGTATTTGATCAACATAAAATCGATCCAAGAGATCAAACTGTTGGAAAATGGATTAGCGGAGATCATCACGCTGACTGGTTTTGAAGTGCCTGTCAGCCGCCGCTACCTCAAGACACTAAAGGAGCTACTCGGTCTCCAGTAACGAGTTAGAAGTTAGAAGTTAGAAGTTAGACGTTAGACGACTTGTTCCAAAGCACGATCAAAAAAGCCAACGTATCAACGTTGGCTTCCTGCTGTTTACAAATCAATAGTGTTTGCGAATCGATAGAGTTACGAATCGATCTTGTCGCCAATCTATAGAGATTAGTCGACTTGCTTAATCTGCAGCTCTTTCGGTACTTCGAAGAACATGTTCTCTTCACGACCTTGAATCTCTTCAACTTCGGTTGCACCCAGCTCACGAATACGATCTAAGATTTGGTTTACTAGCTCTTCAGGAGCAGAAGCACCGGCAGTTACACCGATTTTCTTTTTCCCTTCAACCCATTCAGTTTGAATATCTTCAGGGCAGTCGGTTAGATAACCTGGCGTGCCTAGCTTCTCAGCCAGCTCTTTCAAACGTGTTGAATTCGATGAGTTCTTAGAACCGACAACAATCACGACATCAACATCACCGGCCATCTCGCGAATAGCGTCCTGACGGTTTTGAGTCGCGTAGCAGATGTCGTCTTTACGTGGGCCTTGGATCTCAGGGAACACTCGACGCAGCTCTTCAATCACATCCGCCGTTTCATCAACTGACAGCGTGGTTTGGCTAACGTAATGTAAGTTACTCGGGTCGTTCACGACTAAGTTCTGTACATCTTCTGGTCTTTCAACCAAGTACATACCACCAGTTTGGCTAGCGTACTGACCCATAGTGCCTTCAACCTCAGGATGACCAGCGTGACCAATCAATACCACTTCCATATGTTTGCGGCTCGCACGAGCAACTTCCATATGAACTTTGGTTACCAATGGGCATGTTGCATCAAATACCGTGAGTTCACGCTCTTTCGCTTCTTTACGAACAGCTTGAGAAACACCGTGAGCAGAGAAGATCACGATATTGTCGTCTGGCACTTCACTCAGTTCTTCGACAAAAATAGCACCACGCTGCTTGAGCCCCTCTACAACAAAGCGGTTGTGCACCACTTCATGGCGAACATAGATCGGTGGCTGATACATTTCTAGTGCGCGCTCTACGATGCTGATCGCACGATCGACACCGGCACAAAAGCCACGAGGGTTAGCTAACATTATTTTCATTTCATTGCTCATCATTTACCGCGGTACTAAGGTTGTTTCTATAGAGTTCGCTGTCAGCGAGGTTCGCATTCTACAGTGAAGCGCCTAGACAGTGAAGCTCTGGGTTGCATCACACCTGTAAGGCGATATTATTCTACTGTTAAGATAGTGATTAACCGCTAAGATAGCTACTCCACCGTTAAGACAGTTAGTCCACAGCTAAGATGTTAACGTCAAACGTAACGTCTTGGCCTGCTAATGGATGATTAAAATCAACCGTCACTGAATCACCCGCGATCTCAGTGATAATACCTGGAATTTCCATACCATCAGGACCAGAGAAAGCCATAATAGTGCCAACCTCGACTTCAGAATCGCCAACAAACTTAGCACGATCCATATGATGAATATGATCTGGATTTGGCATACCAAACGCGTCTTCCGCCTTCAATTCGATAGACTTTTCAGTCCCCGTTTCAAGGCCAATCAGGCACAGTTCAAAGTTCTCACTTAGGCTGCCATCACCCATCACGAACTTTGCAGGCTTACCCATATTTTCGGTGCTATCGGCAACTGAACCATCCTTCATTTTAATCGTAAAATGTAGAGTTACTGCTGAATCATTTTTAATTGCTGCCACGTTACTTTCCTTAGATTTCTTTATTATTTGAGAATGCATTTTGCTTCGCTCTCATATCATATCAATCACAGTAAGTAAGTACTCAGACATAGTTCAGGGAAAAGGCTTGAGAACAAGGCAGAGTTTTTCGATAAGTAGTTATTCTACAATCAAAAATTCTAACGAAGTTATCGAGGCTTTTAGCAAACTAGGGAGAGTAGTTATTTACTACGATTGATATTAATTGCAGCATAAAAAAAAGCGCCGTCGGAATCAACCGACAGCGCTTAGGGCTATCCTATTCTGTGAGTCATAGGCTGACTTTAGGACAATCTATTACAAAGCGATTTGCTTGATACTCATTAATGTCTGAGTAGTCTATTGGCTTTCATCTTTCTTACGGAAACCATCTAAGATGATCATCGCGGCGCCGATACAGATTCCCATATCCGCTAGGTTAAATGCAGGCCAGTGGTAAGTACCCCAATAGAAGTCTAAGTAATCGACGACAAAGCCATGTACAACACGGTCGAACACGTTACCAACAGCGCCACCAATGATGATCGCATAAGCAATGTTGTTCCACTTATCTGTTGCTGGTAGCTTGCTCATCCAGTACGTCAGCATCCCCGTTACTGCAAATGCGATACCAGTAAATAACCAGCGCTGCCAACCACTTTGATCACTCAAGAAGCTAAATGCTGCACCGTAGTTATGCACGTACAAAAAGTTAAAGAATGGCAACACCTCAATACGGTTTGCCCAGCCATAACCCATGTTGTCCATAACAAAAAGTTTGATACCGATATCAGCAAGGAAGACCAGTAGAGCCAACCATAACCAACGCACACCAGATTGTTTTAACGAAACTTCACTCATTTCTATTCCTAGTATTTACGAATTTGGTATTCACTGTTACTCAATTTAAGTGACCTTGATTACCAAACTTGGCTAAACACATTTCCTATAATTAAAAATAACCCCAGTTGGTACTGGGGCTATGATTTTTACAAAAAGTTCAGTCTTTCTCTGAGTCGTTATGCGTACTTACGCACTTCGCCTTCACCGTCGATGTTCGACACACAACGACCACAAACTTTCTCGTGACCTTCAATTGTGCCTACATCTGGAGTGTGGTGCCAGCAACGGTCACACTTCTCAGCTTCAGTTGCTGCAACTTCAACGTACAGACCTTCAACGTCTGTCGCTTGAGCTGTATCAGACTTATCGCTAAGTGGTTTAACAACCGCAGCAGAAGTAATAAGTACGAAACGTAGCTCATCTTCTAGCTTGTTGATTTTAGCAGCCAGTGCGTCGTCAGCGTATAGAGTCACTTCAGCCTGCAATGCACCACCGATCGTTTTCTCTTTACGAGCATCTTCAAGAAGCTTGTTCACTGCGCCACGAACTGACTGGATTTCAGTCCAGAATTCGTTGCTTAGCTCTTCGTCGTCAGCAAGACCAAATAGGCCTTCGAACCACTCGCCTGTGAATACAAACGTGTCGCGTTCGCCAGGCATCTCGTTCCAGATTTCATCTGCAGTGAACGACATGATAGGCGCCATCCAACGAACTAGAGCTTCTACGATGTAGTAAAGTGCCGTTTGACAGCTACGTTGAGCATGGCTGCCCTGTTTCGCTGTGTACTGACGGTCTTTAATTACGTCTAGGTAGAAAGAACCCATTTCGATAGAACAGAACTGCATTAGACGTTGAGTCACACCGTGAGTGTTGTACTCACCGTATGCTTTAACAATCTCTTCTTGTGCAGCTTGAGCACGGCCAACAGCCCAGCGATCAAGTGCGACCATTTCTTCAGCAGGCACTAGGTCAGTTTCAGGGTTGAAACCGTTCAAGTTCGCTAGGAAGAAACGAGCCGTGTTACGAATACGACGGTATGCATCAGCAGAACGCTTAAGGATCTCGTCAGAAACCGCAACTTCGTTAGTGTAATCCGTAGAAGCAACCCATAGACGTAGAATATCTGCGCCTAGCTTGTTGGTTACATCTTTAGGAGCAACAACGTTACCGATAGATTTAGACATCTTACGGCCGTTACCATCAACCACGAAACCGTGCGTTAGCACTTGCTTGTATGGTGCTTCGTCTTTCATCGCGATAGATGAAATCAAAGATGACTGGAACCAGCCACGGTGTTGGTCAGAACCTTCAAGGTACAGATCAGCACTGTGCGTTCTTTCTTCATTCGGGAAGTTGTACTCTTCACGAGAATCCACAACAGAGAAGTGCGTTACACCTGAGTCGAACCATACGTCTAACGTATCAAGTACTTTCTCGTACTTGTCAGCGTCTTCAGCACCCATCAGTTCAGCAGCATCGACATCCCACCAAGCTTGAATGCCTTTTTCTTCCACAAGCTTCGCTACTTTTTCAATAAGAGCTGGGCTATCTGGGTGAAGTTCTGATGTTTCTTTATGAACGAACAGAGCAATTGGCACACCCCAAGTACGTTGACGAGAGATACACCACTCAGGGCGACCTTCGATCATACCTTCGATACGGCTTTGACCCCATTCTGGCATCCATTCAACACTCTTCGTTGACTCTAGTGCTTTTGCACGTAGGCCAGCTTGATCCATAGAGATGAACCACTGCGGTGTTGCACGGAAGATGATTGGAGTTTTATGTCTCCAACAGTGTGGGTAGCTGTGCTCGTAAGCGTGGTGATGCAGTAGTGCACCTTTCTCTTTTAGAACTTCTAAAACAGAATCGTTCGCTTTGAATACATGCTGACCAGCAAATAGCTCAGTATCTGGCAGGTAAACGCCGTTTGAGCCTACTGGGTTAGCGATTTCTAGGTCGTACTTCTTACCAACCACGAAATCCTCTTGACCATGACCAGGCGCAGTGTGAACCACACCAGTACCTGAATCCGTTGTAACGTGGTCGCCAAGAACAGCAGGAACAGTAAAATCGTAGAACGGGTGGTTGAACTGAGAAAGCTCAAGATCAGCACCAGTCGCAAAACCAAGGTTATGGAAGTGCTCGATACCTGTACGATCCATTACGTCTTTTGCTAGTTCAGAAGCAACAACGATACGTTGAGCTGGCTGTTCGCCATTCGCTTCAACTTGGATAAGTACGTATTCAAGATCATCACGTAAACATACTGCGCGGTTAGCAGGCAGAGTCCACGGTGTTGTCGTCCAGATAACGATAGAGATTTCGCCCTGACCCGCGTGACCTTCCGCTAGAGTAAATTTCTCTAGAAGCGCCGCTTCGTCAGCTGCTGTAAATTTCACATCGATAGATGGAGACACTTTATCTTTATATTCAACTTCAGCTTCAGCCAAAGCAGAACCACAGTCAGTACACCAGTGAACGGGTTTGAAACCTTTAAGAAGGTGACCTTTGTCTGCGATTTTGCCTAGAGAACGAATGATGTTCGCTTCAGTGCCGAAATCCATAGTGCGGTAAGGTTTATCCCACTCGCCCATGATACCAAGACGTTTGAAGCTCTCTTTCTGACCTTCAACTTGGCCCGCAGCGTACTTACGACACTCTTCGCGGAATTCAGCAGCCGAAATCTTCTGACCAGGCTTACCTTTCTTCTTCTCAACCATTAACTCGATTGGAAGACCGTGACAGTCCCAACCTGGGATGTACGGTGCATCAAAACCAGAAAGGGTCTTAGATTTGATAATAATGTCTTTAAGAATCTTATTCAGCGCGTGGCCAATGTGAATGTCGCCGTTCGCGTATGGAGGGCCATCATGCAGCACGAAAGATTTTTTACCTTTCTTTGCCTTACGGATTTCGCCGTAAAGATCTTCTTTGTACCAACGCTTCAGCATTTCTGGTTCACGATTTGCCAGATTGCCGCGCATTGGGAACCCTGTTTCTGGTAAGTTCAGGGTATCTTTATAATCACTCATCGATTCTTAATTCCGTTATATTGGGCGAAGTTAGACATTATGTTAATCGGTGGAATCATCCGACTAATTCTTTAGCTGAAGCAGCCACACCCTTGCGGCTTCAGCATCCAATTCTATTTGATTCTTTAGTGCGTCGAACGATTCAAATTTTATCTCGTCGCGCAGTTTGTGCAAAAGTCGTACTTCTAACTGTTTACCATATAAATTGGCTTTAAAGTCAAAAAAATGTACTTCTAATTGCTGCCTTACACCATTAACTGTTGGTCGTTGTCCAATATTAGCAACACCACCGACAGGAACACCGTCGATATCTAATGCTTCAACAACATACACTCCCGACACAGGAGAAACACAACGTTTTAATGGAATATTAGCGGTAGGGAAACCGATAGTTCTCCCTAGTTTACGACCATGAGAAACACGACCACTGATACTGTAGTCACGCCCAAGCATGGTAGCACTAGAAGCCAAGTCATTGGCCGCTAACGCATTTCGTATCTCAGTGCTGCTTACTCGTAATTGGTTTAAGCAATAGCTTTGGGTGCTCACCACCTCAAAACCATATTTTTCGCCCGCTTCTTTAAGCATAGCGAAATTACCTGTTCGGCCTTTGCCAAAGCAAAAGTCGTCACCAACCACCAAGAATTTCACACCAAGCTTATCAACCAAAAGATCCTTAATGAACGCTTCCGCAGACAAGCTTGCAAAATACTGATTGAAATTCACACACAATAAACGACTAATCTCTAGCTTGCTCAATTGCACGTACTTATCTCGTAAGCGAGTTAAACGCGCTGGCGCTCGACCTTTAGCAAACAACTCCATAGGTTGCGGTTCAAACGTCATGACAACAGAAGGGAGTCCCAGTGCTGTAGCTTGTTTAGAAACCTGACTCAGAACCTCTTGATGCCCTAAATGAACACCATCGAAGTTACCTATGGTTAATACACAGCCATGATGCTGTGCTTTAATATTGTGTATACCTCGGATCAGTTCCATTGTGATCAGCTAAAACCTGTTATTTGCATCATTTATTGTGTGAAACCGACGGATTATATACTAATCAGTATTAATCTGTCGCTGCTTTTAAATGTTTTACTCGGATACCTAAAACCAGTACCGACACAATATAAGCAAAGCCACCAAGTGCGATCAACCCTGTTAGCGTCAACGCTCTTTGGTTGAAGCTCCAATCAAGCCACAGCTGCATATTGTCTAGTTGCCATAAAATCACGCCAACCATCACAGTTCCAGATACTAATAATTTAAGGCTAAACAACAATGTAGTCTTGGTTAAACGATAAACACCCGCTATATGCAGACCACGATAAAGTAGAGTCATGTTCACGAACGCAGATAACGCCGTTGCGATTGCCAAACCAACATAACCATAGAAATAAGCGAAGATCGCGTTGAACACCATGTTAGTGACCATCGCAATGATGCCGTACTTCACAGGAGTTTTAGTATCTTGACGTGAGTAATAGCCCGGAGCCAACACTTTAATCAACATGAAGTTAAGCAAGCCTGAAGCGTATGCCACCAAAGACATGGAAGCCTGCTGTACATCGTGTGGTGAAAACTCGCCACGCATGAAGAGCACCATCAGCATCGGCTTTGCTAAAACAATAAGACCTAACATTGCAGGAATGCCTAGCAATAAAACCATGCGCACGCCCCAGTCCATTGTATGAGCAAACCCTTCCCCTTGAGCGTCTACGTGTTTACGCGACAAAGCAGGAAGAATAACCGTCGCAATAGCAATACCAAACAAACCGAGTGGGAATTCCAATAATCGATCCGAATAATATAACCAACTGATAGAGCCGGTTGCTAGAAAGCTGGCAATGAAGGTATCGAACAACAAGTTGATTTGGCTCACTGACACACCAAACAAGGCAGGGATCATTAGCGTGCGGATCTTAACTACACCGGGATCTCTCCACCCCCACTTCGGCTTAACCAACACACCCGCTTTAATCAAGAAAGGCATTTGGAAAAGGAACTGGACTAAACCACCAAGAAACACACCGATGGCCAAGCCAATTTCGGGTTGTTCTAAATTAGGAGAGATAAACCATGCTGAACCTATGATCATTACGTTCAGGAACACAGGGGTAAATGACGAAACCGCAAATTTGCCCATGGTATTGAGGATTGCACCAGATAAAGCAACAAAGGTGATAAACCATAAATAAGGAAAGGTAATCTTGAGCATAAAGCTCGCCAGCTCAAATTTTGGTGCTGCTGGGCCATCATTTAACCAATCGATAAACCAACCTGCGCCAAACATCGCAGTGATGACACCCGAGCCCAACACCCCGATAACGGTGACGATAGAAACTAGTACCCCGAGCGTGCCCGATACTTTGGCAATTAAATCTCGAGTCTTATCTTTATCACCAGCAGCGTGATATTCTGTTAATACAGGAACAAACGCTTGAGAAAAGGCACCTTCTGCGAAAAGTCGACGTAAGAAATTAGGGATTTTATTAGCGAAGAAAAATACGTCGGCACTCGCTCCTGCTCCCATCAAATTTGCTACTACTACATCACGTACTAGCCCCAATACGCGGGAAACAAAAGTCATTGCACTGACAATCAGGCCTGACTTTAATAGTCGTTTACTCACACAAACCTCTGACACTGGTTGATTACTTTCAAGCGAGGATAAATACTATCCTGTCCTAAGAAGCATATTTATTAGCATTGGTCTAAAAATGCTGTTAGAATCCCCGCCATCTTAACCGCGATGACCTTTCCATACCAAAGTTTGTTTGGCTACGATTGGTTTTTGCACAAATCATTTGACAATTAAGCGCCTATGAGGGATAGTCCTCGCCCTTAAATTGTCACCGAACTAAGTTTTTGGGAGTTAGACCTTGGCAAACAGTAAATCTGCTAAGAAGCGCGCTATCCAAGCTGAGAAACGTCGCCAGCACAATGCTAGCCGTCGTTCTATGATGCGCACTTACATGAAAAAAACTATTGCAGCTATTGAAGCTGGCAATAAAGAAGCTGCAACTGCTGCTCTTGTAGAAGTTACACCTCTTCTAGACCGCATGGCGACTAAAGGCCTTATTCATAAGAATAAAGCTGCACGTCATAAGTCTCGTTTCGCTGCTGCAATCAAAGCTCTTTAATAGAAATTTGATTACAACGCAAAACGAAAAAAACCGGCCTCGGCCGGTTTTTTTATATCTAAACTTTGAGCAACACAGAGATTTTTCTTACTGAGCGTTACTTGGTTTACTTAAAGATATGCGGTTTGCTGGTAGGCACTAACGTTCGACATGAAATACTGACACTTCCTTGTGTCGACCCTACCCCTGGTAAGAAATCACTTCCCCACCAGCAATAAACTACTTGCAGTACATACCATGCAGTAGGTTAATCATCGCTTTTACTTCTTCACTACTCAATGTGTAATACACTGTTTGAGCTTCTTTGCGAGTTTCGACCAAACCATCTCTTCTCAACCAAGCAAGATGTTGAGATAAAGCAGATTGACTCAATTCCAACTTGCCACACAACTCCCCAACCGACAGCTCAGTACCATGCAATAGGCACAGAATCTGTAAGCGACGCTCATTGGCCATGGCTTTGAGTAGAATCACAGCTTGTGCTGAATTCTTCTCCATCTCTTTTAAGTTCATAGTTTGGCTCCATACAACCTTTACGCCAAGTCCGGGTGATCAGTATTTCCGGCAGATTATGAAGTCATGATAATCGATATCAATTCATTAACAAACAAGCTCACTCGAACAATTTGCTAAAATCTGCGTCACATACATTTTTTACTGCTGGATGTTGGATCATCCTCTCAGCAAATATGACGTAGTACTCCTCTTTTAACTCCTCGACTTCCCCCAACAATTGCAATGACGTATCTTCCTCAACCTCTGACATATATAGCGTAGGCGCTAAGAAAATAGCGTCGTGGTGGTAACGAGCGAAAGCCTTCATCAATGCCGCGTCATCAAACTCACCCAAAATATCAGGCTTAAGTCCTTGTCTATCAAACCATTGCAGTACTTTACGCCCCATCGAAGTTCGACTTCCTGGGATTAACAGTTTCTTTTGTTCTAATACAGCCGGAAAGTTAACACCTTCCACATTACCTGAACTGAAAAAGCTCATACCACTCTCACCCAACTTCTTACTAAACAGGCCTGGGCTTTGGCTAGAATCCACCGGGCAGTCAGACAAAATCATATCGAGCTTATGCTGAGAAAGTTGTTCAAGTAGCATTTCATGGGTCGATTCAAAGCAGCGTAAATGAATGCTGTTATCGGGTGGGATAGTCGACATTAATATCTTACTGACTAATCTTTTGGACAGTGCATCCGCAACACCGACATCGAACAGAATATTGGAGTGCTGGCTGTAATTCACGATATCCAGCATCTCGTAACTCAGGCCAAACATACGATCAGCATACTTAAAGACTAACTGCCCAAGCTCTGTCGGCTCAACACTGCGACCATTACGCTTGGTTAACTTACCATCCATACGCTCTTCTAAGGCTTTTATCTGACCTGTTACCGTTTGTGGTGTTAGGAATAGGGCTTCTGCAGCTTTAGTAACAGAGCCTTGCTTGCAAACCATCCAGAAGTAATAAAGGTGGTTATAGTTGAGATGCGACATAAATGTGCCGTAAAAAAGAGAAGATAACCTGTTATATCAAATATGACACCTCCACTCAATAAACTCGGAAAAACTATACATAACTATCAATTACTACTTATTTTTACGAAGTGTCTGATTTCATAATGTAATATTTCAACGATTATTTTCAATTTTTCTCTAACTTTTAAGATCTACATCACCTATCAAAAATACGAACAAAAAACCTTAAAAACAACAAGTTAAACCACCACCATTTCAAGACCAAATATTTAAAGAGCAAATCATCACAAAAAAGTCTCACCTAAACCAAAATGTAATATTACTGAAATATTTGTTCTCTAACATCACGCTCAGATTAAACAAACAGACCAAACACAGACTAAAACGGTCCAATGGAGAAAACATTATGAACCAAGCTACTACTGCAGCAGCGCCTATCTCGAGCACAACTCGTTGGCTACGCTGGGCTAACTTGGCATTCATGCTTTACCTACTATTACTTTCAGTTTCAATGGTTGGTACAGGCTTCAAATGGGCAACAGGCGAGCAAGCAAAAGTTCTTTTCGAATTTGCTTCACATCCAGTTGCAGGCTTAATGATTGGTTTAGTGGCAACAGCCCTTATTCAATCATCAAGTACAGTTACTTCAATTATCGTTGGCCTTGTGGCAGGTGGTTTACCTGTTGAGCTAGCAATCCCTATGATCATGGGTGCAAACATTGGTACTACTGTAACTAATACGCTAGTTAGCCTTGGTCATGTTCGTTGTAAAGATGAGTTCAAACGTGCATTCGCAAGTGCGACGATTCACGATTTCTTTAACCTATTAGCCGTTGCTATCTTCCTACCACTAGAGATGGCGTTTGGTATTCTAGAGAAAATTTCTCACTGGTTAGTATCACCGATGCTAGCAACAGGTGATATGAGCATGGGTGGTCTTAACTTCATCAAGCCAATAACTAAGCCTGTTGTAAGTGCGATTAAAGAGCCACTATCAACGTTTGGCGACACTGTTGGTGGGGTTATGCTTATCGTTCTAGGTATCGCGACTATCTTCGTAGCTATCACGGTAATGGGTAAGCTAATGAAGAGCCTAATGGTTGGCCGTGCTCGTGAGATTCTAAAGAACGCAATCGGTCGTGGTCCTATCCACGGTATCGCTTCTGGCTCTATCGTGACTATCCTTGTTCAGTCTTCTTCAACGACAACAAGCTTGATGGTTCCACTAGTTGGTTCAGGTGTTCTTAAAGTACGTGACGTTTACCCATTCACTTTAGGTGCAAACATCGGTACGTGTATTACCGCGCTATTAGCAGCGACAGCAGTATCTGGTGAGTTCGCAGTATTCGCACTACAGATTGCTCTAGTACACTTGGTGTTCAACATCATGGCAACGGTATTCATCTTTGGTATTCCGTTCCTACGTGAACTGCCAGTGAAAGCAGCTGATATCATTTCAGACATGGCAGTGAAAAACAAAGCTGTAGTAGCTGGTTATCTTGTTGCGGTATTCCTTGTACTGCCTGGTAGCGTGTTAGCACTGACAGCTTAATAGCAAAACAAACATCGCTTATAGCAAAGCCCGCAACCTCCTAGGTTGCGGGCTTTTTCTTTTCTGAAAGGCAGATGTGGGAAACAAAAAGAAGATTGGAGTAGCGAGTGACAAGTTGAAAGCAGATACAGGATGGATGCGAGTGAACGAGTAACGAAAAGCCCGTTTTACTCGCATCTATATATCCCCGTCATTCCCTACAGCGAGGAACGAGCGTGATAGGGAATGACGGTTTTTTTTGATCTTAGTATCCCGAATCTCTTCTACTTGTATCTAACTCCCCTTATCTCGCATCTAAAAAACGCTTACTGACCTTGCTCATTACGCAGGTACATAATGGCAACCATGCCGAAGCCGATAAATTGCCATAGATACTGCCCGTCGCTTGCGCCTGTGATGGTTTGAGTGAAAGCCATACAAGCAGTCACAAACAGAGAAGCGAATGCCGCATAGAGTAACCACGGTCGCTCTTTACCGGCCATGAATTCACCAGCTATCACCGAGCGAAGTACCAATAAAAATGGTAAACATTGCAAAGCAATCAGAATAGGAAACATAAAATCGAACGTAGGGCTCAGTAAAACATGACCGACTTGGCTCTTATCCCAAGTGCCGACAATATAGCCTTTCCAGCCAGCCCAAGTGTCACCCGAATAAGCGGTATCTGGCGTAATAAAGCCAAGCACAACGCCCATCACTTTATCGACAAAGCCATTTTTGAACCAAAAGACGAATAAGAAGATCTGAATTGGAATGATCTGAAAAGCAAACTTCTTCAACATGTGTGTACCCCAAATAATTAATGATTTGGTTACCAGTATGTGGAAGTCGATGTTTTTACGCTTGATGCAAGGCAATCGAGCCTGACTCCAAACAATAATCAAACATGTTGAGAAGCCTGTCGGCACAAGAAAACCTTGCAGAAGAGCCGTTACTATTAGCGGTAACTCAACGTCTTCACTTCAAAGAGAATTATGTGGTTTAGGAAAGGTTTGTTTTTTATAAAGATTCAATAAGATCAAACAGTTGGCCATTATACTCTTTTTTCACTTCGGTAGAGCGCTGATAGTTGTATTGCGAACCTTCTGGGTTATCCGACAGCTTGTCAGCTACACTAAGTAGATAAAAACTGATAGGGCTCGGTGTACTTTCGGCCGCATAAAAAAGGTAAGGGAAAGCTTGATTGGCATGTTGGTTGATTAACAGTGCAAGACCCAAGGTAAGGTTGGCAATATCACAACGTGGGTTCATCTCAAAGGCTTGCTTTGCCAGTTGCAGTGCATGTTCGCGATCTTCTTGCTCATGACTTTGCAAATAAGCCAAAGATTCCGAATACGACAATAAGGCATTGACCAAATAATTGTCTCTTCCTTGCTGTTGAATCGTATCCAACTGAAGTGCGATCTCTGCAAATGGCTGTCCACCTTTGCCTTGGTAGAAAAGCGATATTCCCTCTGAAATAACCTTCCAATCATCGTAGTTATCAATAGAAGTCACTCGATGACTGACGACACCGTATTCTGAACTCATTGGGGCAATAATGGCTTTAATCTCAAGAATCACATCCCCAATGGCATCAAAGAAGTTATCTTGGCTAAAGCTCTTTTCCACTTTCTGGCTTTGATTGGGCTGGCGGTTGTTTTGTATCAGCACGCTCAGTATATAATTACTGCCCTTTTGCTTGAGCCAACCTTTGAGTTCGACACCATTATTGGCAAGTGATTGCTTGCCCTGTTTCGAGAGCTGAGAGAAGTGGTAACCCGATAAATTTCTCGCTGAGTTCAGCCCGTAGAATAGGTAGTTGTACACGCTTTCCGACATCTCATAATCGTCCGCAGAATCGAGTGTTATGTCATGGATATAAACGGGAATCACATCACTTTGAGGCGCAGAAATAACAGCTGTGTCATTGGTTGAGACATCAATTTGCCACGCCCAAGTTGCTATTAAGCCAATAGAGAATACTGCGGTTGTAATCAGGGCGATGGTTTTATTTTTAGGCTTAGAAACAACTTTGATTTCAGGTGGGGGAATTTCTACTACGGGAGTAGTCTCAACGCTAGGCTGAATTATCTCAATATCGAACAGATAACCTTGCTTAGGAATGGTCTGAATGATGCGATACGGACGTACTTTATCCTGAAGCTGACTGCGCAGTAAACTGATGACCTGTCTGACCAAGTTGTCAGACACTTGAGTTCGTTGCCAGACATCAGCAGCTATCTGCTGCGTACTAACCACTTGCCCGCGCTTGTCGATGAAATAGCTGAGCAGCCTTGCTTGTAGTGGCTCTAAATGAATCTCTTCACTATCAATCACCAACTGGTTTTTATCAGGGTAGAAAGAAATAGGAAAGTCGTGTTGCAATACAAAGCAATGCGAGCGAGTCATAGTAGTTCTGTGGTTAGAAAAGACCACTCAAGATTATTGGTTTTACGAATAGTAAGCAAGCCAAGCATCAGAAATAAAAAAGGCTGCGCAGAGGCAGCCTTTCGATCAACCTGTCAAACAGTCAAACAGTCAAACAGTCAATCAAAGCAGATTAGATTAAACCGAGAATGGGTACTTAATCGCTTCGTGGCATTCGTAGCCTTCAACCCAGAAGTCATCCATCGTCACCCACGTTTCCAAATCTTCTAGAGACTTAATCTCAGGATTGATATGGAATGTTGGACCAGCTAAAGGCTCACGCTTCAACTGTATATCACGCATAGGTGCGAGTTGATCTTCGTAGATATGAGCATTAACCAGCTTATGGTAAGCCACACCGGCTTTCTTGCCCGTGATTTGCGCCATGATTGCTAGGAACACATACACTTGAACCATGTTGAAGTTCAGACCTAATGGAACATCACAAGAGCGCTGAGTACTGTTTAGGTACAAAGTGTCACCAAGTAGAGAGAAGTGGTGGCTGTACATACACGGACGTAAACAACCCATGTGGAACTCACCTGGGTTATAGAAGTTTAAGATCTCGCCGCGGTCATCAATGCCGTTCGTTAGATCATCAACAATCTTCTTCAGTTGGTCGATATGACCGCCGTCAGGTTTTGCCCATGCACGTCCTTGAACGCCATAAACACGGCCCATGTCGTCTTCACCCTTGCGGTAAGGGTTATTTAGCCATGCTTCATTCAGGTTAGAATTCGCATCCCAAGTTTTAGTCCCTAGCTTACGAAAATCTTCAGCATTGTCGTAACCACGGATATAGCCAAGCAGCTCGGCAACTGCGGCTTTCCAAAAACTTTTACGTGTTGTTACCAGTGGGAATTGGTTATTACCTACATCATATTCAAGGTCAGCATTGATTACGGTTAGGCAGCGCTTGCCTGTGCGTTCATTTTCAATCCAAGTACCGTCATTAACGATACGCTGACAGAGATCTAAATACTGTTTCACACCAATTCCTTACTTCGTTTGTTGTGGTAATTCATCTTTGTAGTGACCACGCTTGTATGCCCAAACCATCATCAGCACACCGATGATAACCATTGGCAGTGACAAAATTTGTCCCATAGAGATAAATCCACCGAACAAACCTAGCTGAGCATCAGGTTCACGTACGTATTCAACTAGGAAGCGGAATGTACCATATCCTGCTAGGAATAACCCTGATACAGAGCCAAGAGGACGAGGCTTTTTGATGAACCAGTTCAAGATGAAGAACAGTACAATACCTTCAAGCGCCATTTCATAAAGCTGAGATGGGTGACGAGGGAGTGGACCACCGTTAGGGAATACAATCGCCCATGGCACATCAGTCACACGACCCCAAAGTTCACTGTTCATGAAGTTGCCCATACGCCCCATACCTAAACCAAATGGAACCAATGGTGCAATCATGTCTGCGACACCAAAAAAGGTTCGACCGTTCTTTTTGGCATACCAAAGCATCGCGGTGATCACACCAAGCAAACCACCGTGGAAAGACATACCGCCAGTCCATACCTTAAATAGGTAGAGTGGATCATCAATGAAAAGGCCAAAGTTGTAGAAAAGTACGTAGCCAATACGACCACCCAGTACCACACCTAAAAAGCCAGCAAACAGTAAGTCTGATACTTGCTCTCGAGTCCAACCACTATCTGGTTGATCCGCTCGGCGATTTGCTAACCAAAGAGCAAACATAAAACCAACAAGGTACATTAGGCCGTACCAACGAACTGAGATTGGTCCTAGTTCAATAAGAACAGGATCGATATTTGGGAATTCGATAAAACCCTGAGACATACTTGGCTCTCTATCTAAAATTGAATAACGGTTAACTCAACAGCTAACAGAAAAGACACTACAGCAGCATAGTGGCTGCTATAAACATTAAAAATACCGCAAAGAATTTCTTCAGCACGGGGGTTGGCAATTGAGTGGCCAGTTTAGCGCCAACTCGTGTGGTCAGTACTGAGGTACAAGATATCGCTATCAAAGCCGGCAGATAAACATAACCTAAGCTATACGCAGGAAGATCATCGACAGAAGAGCCATGCCAAATAAAGCCTAGCATTCCCGAAATCGCGATAACACAACCACATACAGAGGATGAGCCTACAGCTTTGCGCATTTCCACACCGTGATGGTTAAGGAAAGGCACCGATAAAGAACCACCACCAATACCAGCCAAGCTTGAAACCAAACCAATACCGCCACCACATAACATGGTTTTAGCTGAACCCGGCATCGACTTTTGACTCTTAGAGCGAATAGACAACAGCATTTGCAACGCCAATACCAAGACAATCACACCAAAGACTTTTGGTAAGTATTGAGCTGGAATCACATCGGCCACGAAAGAACCTAGGAAGCCACCTATCACGACACCTGGTATCAACCATTTAACGACAAACATCTCTACATTACCCAATTTTAAATGGTTAATCGCAGACGATCCCGACGTAACGATGATGGTTGATAACGAGGTAGCCAATGCCATTTGCATCGCAAACTCTTGAGGGATACCCGCTTTAGGAAGCAAAAAGAGTAAGGCAGGAACCACCAGCAAACCACCACCAATGCCCAGCAAGCCAGCTAAAACACCAACAATAGCACCAAGGCCTGCTAGCAAGCCTATCAGTTCATATGACACGTTAAATCCTATTTTTTACCCGCTCGAATGAAGCCTGTAAATTCACGCTCTTCGAAATAGTTGAGCATCATACTATAGATGTCACTTCCATACGGTTTTGATAGCGCCTCATTTGCCAAATCTTGCAGTTCACTAAGCTTAGATTGACGAATCAAATACTTAGTCCTTGCGACATTTGAGGTGTTCATACTTAACGTCTCATACCCTAACCCAGTCAAGAGCAATGCACCCATTGGATCACCCGCGAGCTCTCCACATATACACACAGGCAATTGATATTGCTTACAAGTATCATGGATGTGTTTCAATGCCATGATCACTGCAGGGTGCATGGATTCATAGACATCAGAGACGCGGGAATTGTTCCGGTCAACCGCCAATAAATATTGAGTTAAGTCATTGGTGCCCACCGAAACGAAATCAACTTTATCCGCAATAAGCGGAAGAAGGTAAAGCATTGATGGCACTTCAATCATGATACCGATACGCGGCATACGAACTCGACTGTCGAGTTCATGCACTTCATCGTAGGCTTGCTCGATAAGTTGAACAGTATCATCCAGTTCTTGAGTGCTAGAGATCATCGGCAACAAGATACTCAAGTTCTGGCTATCACAACTCGCACGTAACATGGCACGTAACTGAATAATAAAGATGTCAGGATGATCGAGCGTAAAACGAATACCACGCCAACCAAGGAATGGATTGTCTTCTTCTATTGGGAAGTAAGGTAACGCCTTATCTCCACCAATATCCAAGGTTCGCATCACCACTTGCTTCTCAGGGTAACTCGCAAGCACAGAACGATACTGCTTGAATTGTTCGTCCTCTGACGGAAACCTTTGCTGCAACAAGAAAGAAATTTCGGTTCGATACAGACCAACCCCATCAACCCCTTGGTTGATAGCGATGTTAGTGTCTGCACTCAAACCCGCATTAAGCAGAATCTCGACTTGCTTGTCGTCTTTCGTTTTTGCCGGTAAGTACAGTTCTCGATTGACCATAGAGGAGAGCTCACTCTCTTCTAGAATCAGCCCCCGATACTCTTTGAGCAGGTTTTTAGTCGGCTCAATAAAGATCTCGCCGCTATACCCGTCAACAATCGCTTGCTTACCATTAGCTTGCGAAAGATTAAGGTTAACTCCCATAACAGAAGGAATACCCAAAGCTCGAGATAAAATCGCTGCGTGCGAGTTCGCCGCCCCTTCCAAGGAAATAACCGCTAATAGTTTTTCTTTAGGAATAGACGCTAATACAGAGGCCGTTAACTCACGAACCACCAAAATAATCGGTTTATCTAACGTGCGAAGTTCATGTTCAGAATTGTGGAGGAAATAGAGCAGTCTTTGACCAAGCTCTCGGACGTCTTGCGCTCTCTCCCGAAGGTACACATCTGACATACGAGCAAAACGGTTAGAGTAACTCTCAACAACCTGTCTCAATGCCCAATCGGCTTTGTCGCCTTTCTGAATTTGACTCTTGAGATCCTTACGTAACATGGGATCGTTGAGTAAGTGAGTAAACAGATCAAAGATCGCCAACGCGTCTTTATTGATTTCACTATCTAAACGCTTTCGCATTCGCTTAAAATCATTGAGAGCATTTTCGACAGCGACTGCCAACAGCTCATGCTCCCTTTCAACATTGAGCGTCGAAGCAGGGTAAACATCGGTGAGTTCAGGCTGAGTGTTGTCCCACCATAAGTCACCAATCGCCACACCCGATGAAGCTGCAATACCTTTGGTCGCAGGTAGCTTCTGTTGCTCTAACAGCCAATGGCCTTGAGTTTGGGCATGCGCCACAATAACCGCAAGTTGTGCTGAGAGTGTAACAAGGAAGGATTCTTCCATCTCACTGAATAAACGGGGGGACTTCTGTTGAATGACCAATACGCCAAGCACTTGCTTGCGATAGATAATCGGAGTGCCGAGAAAAGAGTGATAAACCTTTTCTCCAAGCTCGGGAAAAAACTTATAAGCAGGGTGAGCAGACGCTTGTGCAAGGTTGATCGGTTCAGCACTTCTTTTAACAAGGCCAACCAAACCTTCGTCAAAACCAATGTGAATACTATTGCCTTTGAAGATCAGGCCTTGAGTTGCCATCAACTCAAGACGCTGCATATCATTATTTGCCAAATACACGGTGCAACATTCCGTCTGCATCGCGCTGCATGTCTCTTTAACCAAAATATCAAGAGCCGTCGACACATCTTCAACTCTTGATACGTGTTCAACTATTTCCCTTAGTTGGCTGAGCATGCTTAACCTCTACGCAATTTGCGCTTTCCTTTTGTTTTTCGCTCTTTAAACGGCATTGCTAAAGATGCGAATTCTTTCATCGCTCGACGGTAAACATCTCGCTTGAAAGATACAACTTGTCGAACTGGGTACCAGTAACTCACCCAACGCCAACCATCAAACTCAGGTGTGCTTCCACGCTGCATATTGATATGCGATTCATCGCAATCTAAGCGTAAAAGAAACCACTTCTGTTTTTGTCCAATACAGACAGGTTTAGAATCCCACCGAACCAGTCGTTTGGGCAGCTTATAGCGTAACCAATGACGACTTGTCGCGACGATCTTTACATCCTTTTTAGTAAGGCCAACCTCTTCATATAACTCGCGGTACATTGCCTGTTCCGGAGTTTCACCTTCATCTATTCCCCCTTGAGGGAATTGCCATGAATGTTGCCCGTATCGTTTAGCCCAGAAGACCTGACCATGGTTGTTACAGATTACAATACCAACATTTAATCGGTAACCATCGCCATCTATCACTGGCCAACCTCTATCTAAATTTTTAATTACACTGATTTTTCCACATATCCCCAATCGGAGCAAACTTAGTGACGTGACAAGCGCTATATTTATGAATAATAACTACGAATATGGATAAGTTTTGCTCAAATCTTAGTTACCCACACAAGAGTGAGACATAGACCACATTTATTCACCTTTTCTGTGAATAACTATGTGAAGAATTACCCTCAATCGTTTTTTTTAATCCATAGATTCATCAGAACCAAAAACAAAAAATCACCCACACCAAAAGAAAACAATTAAAAATCAATAAATTAAAATAAATCCATCAATTTTAAAAACATGAAAAAGCAAAAGATCTTTTAAAAATCACCCATGGTTAAAGATTAACCACTCCGATGTTTATCCACACTAGTAAGTGAAAGATTCATTTCAAACCCTATTTAGCAAGCATTTTATCCCCTGCAAACCCCTGTTTATTTATCCACTAAATTAATATTTCAATTAATTACCTTCATGTCCTGTGGATAACCATGAGTTTGATCCCTTCTCTAGCTAGGCGATCGTTTCTTAACCAGTCGTCATATGGTGATAACTTCTGGTAAAATCATTTTTTTGATCATGCCTTTTATTATGAAACCAGAACCACAAACACAACAAGAGCTGTTAGACAGAGCATATGCTATTGCAGGAATGACCTTCAAAGAGCTCGCCGATGAAGCCAATATGGTTGTACCAAACGACCTAAAGCGAGATAAAGGCTGGGTTGGACAACTATTGGAATGGCACTTGGGTGCGCCAGCTGGCAGTAAACCAGAACAAGATTTTGCCAAGCTCGGGATCGAGCTAAAAAGTATCCCGATTGGCTATTCAGGGAAGCCACTCGAAACCACCTTTGTTTGTGTCGCGCCATTGATGGGCGTGCAAGGCATAACTTGGGAAACCAGTCACGTTCGAAACAAGCTGTCTAAAGTGTTGTGGATCCCAGTAGAGGGAGAAAGAGAGATCCCGCTGACAGAAAGGCATGTAGGATCCCCTTTATTGTGGACACCAACCCAAGCGGAAGACGAGATCTTAAAAAGGGATTGGGAAGAGCTCATGGAGCTGATCGTGTTAGGTAATGTTGAACAGATAACAGCAAGACACGGCGAAGCACTGCATTTGCGACCAAAAGCCGCCAACAGTCGAGTGTTAACAGAAGCTTACGGTGCAAGTGGAAAACCAATAAAGACCAAACCTCGTGGTTTCTATCTACGAACTCAATTCACCCACAGATTGCTGACAACCCATTACGCATAGAGCTTTTATTTAGCATAGATGGACCAAACTATCAGTATGTTACAAACCGCCTGTAACTAGAATCAATCTCTAGCTACGAACGCTCTCTAATGAGGTTTGAGCGCCAGTTCAATATCGCAGTAGCTTTGGTTGGGTTCATTACCAAACTCATCATACGCGTTGTGCAAGCGAAGGTAGGCCTTTTCAAAGCCGAGCCGGAGTAATTCCTCTTTCACTTGATCCAAGGATCCAAAGTGAAGCGGCTCGCCGTCTTGCTTTACCGGTTCTAGCTTGTGTTTGTACTCCACCGCCAGCAAATATTCAGAGATATCAGAGCAACCAATAACGTACACTTTCGGTGTCTGATAAGAGTCTTTGTGCTCTCCATGTAACCACATGTCTAATTGATGCTTCTGCATAGTCAGCCTCCCTTGCTCTGTAAAGCTTAGCCGAACTATTTACCTTTACTAGATAACGACTTAAAAAAGCAAAAAAAGAGAAGCAAGAGCTTCTCTTTTTTTGGCCAGTTCTAGTTCAAAAATTTGCATTTTCGACGCCATAACTATCGCTGATGTTTATCTTGTGGGGTGAAAGGCGCTATCACCCCACAAGATTACGTCGGTATTCGCGCGCTTAAGACTCGACGAAGATGACGAACTCGGCGCTCAATCGTGACAACTTCAGGCTCAGAAAAACCAATTGGTCGACCATCGGCTTCAAGGCCAATATCTCTCAATAAATGGGTGTTGTTCCATGGTAGATCATATGAACTACGACGAACTTTTCGTTGCCATTCACGCTCTTCACGACGAAGGTCTGCACGGATAAGAACAGTTGCTAGTTTTAAATATACTGAGTGACGCATAATAACTCTCCAGTTGTGGAATAAACTGAGGAAAAATAGCGTTCTAGATAGTATGAGGGCTTCTCACTTAGCTGCTATTTTTCCGCAGCCAAATAAGGGTACGGATCTATTAGTTAGGTTTATCTTGGGTGTTTCGATCGGCCATGGCTGATGTGTGTGACATATCAGTCACCATGTCAGTACACGGATCAAACGACGCGCAAATATGCTGTATAAAATCGAAATGTTTCATTTGCGCCTCCAAGCTAACTAAAAAATCCAAAAAGAAATGGGGTCGTAAAAGCAGACAAGTCTTTGTTAAATCGTTGCTTTCACGGTTAAAGTCTAACCAAGTGAGTATATTATTCAACCGATAATTGATTAACATTTTTAAAACAATGCATTCGCCTGAAATATCAGTTGCATATTCATTTACATATAACATATTCACTATGATTATATAAAATCACAGCATATCTATCTTAGGACTCTCTCTATAGAACAGCGGACTATCCTTCAGAAACAAAAAAGCCACGTATGATACGTGGCCCTTGAATTTTCACTCACCGGATAGAGTCAATGAATAGAACGTTCTAAACAACGCCCTCAGATATAAGACCATGTTTATTGAGTAAGCGGTACATAGTTGCGCGTGAAACTCCAAGCTCCTTAGCGGCCAAAGACACTTGACCACCATAAGATTCCAACACAATGAGTAAAGCATCTCGCTCTGAACGTTCACGTATACTTTTCAGACTGCGGCGTTCATCATTCTGTTTTGGTAAATCCAGTTGATGATCCTCAATGATGACAGCATCAGACATCAACACAACACGCTTAATCTGATTCATCAATTCACGAACGTTGCCAGGCCAATGGTAGCGACTCATCGAGCGGATAGCATCGTCTGAGAAGCTCTTCGCTTGCGCATTAAACTCTTTTGAGTACTCACGCAGAAAATGATTCGCTAGCACTGAAATATCACTCACACGTTCTTTTAAGCTAGGAACATGAATACGCAGAACATTGATGTAATGATAAAGCTCTTCATTGAAGTCGCCCTCGATCAATGCCTTTTCAATATCAGAAGAGTTAGCAGCCAAAATGCGAACATCAACTGACTTAGCTCCCTTCGTGGTTTCAATTTTCCCTTCTTGTAAAAAGCGTAAAAGGTTCAATTGTTGATTACGAGGCATCGCTAGGACATCGTTGAGTAAGAGGGTTCCGCCATCGGCTTCTTCCAACATACAAGGCGCTGCCGTTGCTGGGGCTGAAATACCAAACATCTCAGTCTCTATCCTCATTTCAGATAGAGCACGGCAATTCACAGTTAAAAATGGTTTCTGAGCTCGCGATGAATTTTGATGAATGGAACGTGCAATTGTCTCTTTTCCTGTCCCACTCTCACCGTAAATCAAAATACTGACATCTGTGGGGCCAATTCGCTTGACTTGGTCTCTCAAGCGTTTCACCGCCACAGAATCACCGAGTAGGCCCATATTGTTGTTAATACCGTAGTTTGGCCATACTTTCTGCTCAAGTTTGAGCATACCCAGTTGATGACCAATGGTACTCAATAGCTGAGCATCAGGGATTGGTGCCGTGAAAAAGTCGATACAGAAGTTAACGATAAATTGGCAGATTGTATCTGAGCTCAATTGCGATTCACGGATAAAAGCAAGCCATCGAACTTGCTTGTTGTTGCTCACGAGGTTAGCGATACCATTAAGGCTAAACTCATCATAACTAAGATCCACAATGCCAATGCAGGGGCCAATATCAGTAATTAAGGCATCGGCTTTTCGTAAATCTGCACACTGGGTACATTGCCAACCCACTTGTTCTAACACTGATAACCAGGGTTCGTACGCACCACCAACGACGATAAGAGAACCTGGTAAGGAATCCATCTTAAATTGAGTTCCCATCCTTCTTCCTTATTCTGTTTTTATTTTTTTCAATCAGGCTAACACGAGTTAAACGAATCATACGGGTACAAAGTTGCCGCAAGATCGTATTCAGATCCGATACGTATAGTAATGAGACTATCTTAGATTTTTTGTCTCAATGGTAAGACTATGTCATAAATAATCATTTTTCGAATCAAGAGTGCGGTACGAGCTAGGTTTTGACGCTAAAAACCGAAAAAGCCACCCGAAGGTGGCTTTTAAATTACACGGGCAGTAACACCCCATAAGCGAAAATTACGCTTGTGGGCGCATTGCCGGGAACAAGATCACGTCACGGATTGTGTGGGTGTTAGTAAATAGCATCGCTAGACGATCGATACCAATACCTTGACCCGCTGTTGGCGGTAGGCCGTGCTCTAGTGCAGTAATGTAGTCCGCATCGTAGTACATAGCTTCGTCATCACCCGCGTCTTTTGCGTTAACTTGTGCTTTGAAACGCTCGTCTTGGTCTTGTGCATCGTTAAGCTCAGAGAAACCGTTCGCTACTTCACGGCCACCGATGAAGAACTCAAAGCGGTCTGTGAAGAATGGGTTGCTGTCGCTACGACGAGCCAGTGGAGAGATGTCCGCTGGGTAACCCGTGATGAACGTTGGTTGAATTAGCTGAGGCTCAGCCGTTTCACCAAAGATCTCTTCAAGAAGCTGACCACATGTCCAAAACTTCTCAACGTAAAGACCCACTTCTTCTGCAATTTTAACCATCAATTCTCTGTTCTGAAGATCGTCTTCAGTCAGAGCTTGAATGTTTGCATTTTCAGGTGTGTAGTGTTTGATTGCATCGAACATGCTCATGCGAGCGTAAGTGCCACCGAACTCAACTGTTTCGTCACCGTAAGGCATAGAAGTAGAACCAAGAACGTCCATCGCCGCTGTGCTTAGCATCTCTTCCGTTAGATCCATTAGATCTTTGTAGTCAGAGTACGCTTGGTAGAATTCCATCATTGTGAATTCTGGGTTGTGACGTGGAGAAAGACCTTCGTTACGGAAGTTACGGTTGATCTCGAATACACGGTCAAAACCACCAACTACTAGACGCTTAAGGTAAAGCTCAGGTGCAACACGTAGGTACATGTCGATGTCTAGTGCGTTGTGATGAGTGATGAATGGACGTGCTGTTGCACCGCCTGGGATCACGTGCATCATTGGCGTTTCAACTTCTAGGTAGCCTTTTGAGCTCATGAAGTTACGGATTGAAGACACAAGCTTAGAACGCACGATGAATGTGTTACGAGAGTCTTCGTTCACGATTAGATCAACGTAACGCTGACGGTAGCGCATCTCTTGGTCAGTTAGACCGTGGAACTTCTCTGGCAGAGGACGAAGTGCTTTGGTTAGCAATTCAAACTCTTCCATGTTCACGTAAAGGTCACCTTTACCAGACTTGTGAAGCGCACCTTTAACACCGATGATGTCACCGATATCTAGGCCTTGGTACTTCTCTTTCAGCACTTTTTGAACGTCTTTCGCTGCGTACGCTTGGATACGACCAGAAGTTTCTTGAATCGCAAGGAATGGGCCACGCTTCGCCATAATACGACCTGCGATCGCAACGATGTGGTTAAGCTCTTCTAGCTCTTCCTTAGTCTTCTCACCGAATTCCGCTTGAAGGTCGCCAGCTAGGTGCTCACGACGGAAGTCATTTGGGTGACCATTAGCTTTGCAGTTTTGGCGGATATGATCCAGCTTGCTACGGCGCTCAGCGATTAGTTTGTTCTCTTCAGGTGAAGAAGCTTCTTGTGCATTTTCGTTTTGAACAGCATCAGTCATTTGAGATGTACCCTGCTTTTATAATTTGGACAGCTATATTTTTGAAAATATAGGCATTTTTACCAATATTATTGGTAAAGCTTAATAGTTGATAAAGCTTACAGACCTGATTTCAGGCTAGCTTCAATAAACTTGTCTAAGTCACCGTCAAGAACCGCTTGAGTATTACGGTTTTCGATGCCGGTGCGTAAATCTTTGATACGTGAATCATCCAGCACGTAAGAGCGGATCTGACTGCCCCAACCGATGTCTGATTTCGTTTCTTCGCTCGCTTGTTTTTCAGCATTTTGCTTTTGAATCTCAAGTTCAAAAAGCTTAGCACGTAGCTGCTTCATCGCTTGATCTTTGTTCTTATGCTGCGAACGGTCATTCTGACACTGAACCACGGTGTTAGTTGGAACGTGAGTAATACGTACCGCCGATTCCGTGGTGTTTACGTGCTGACCACCAGCGCCAGAGGCACGGTATACGTCAATACGTAGGTCAGAAGGATTAATGTCGATCGTAATGTTGTCATCAATCTCAGGATAGATAAACGCAGAAGCAAATGAAGTATGACGACGACCACTTGAATCAAATGGTGACTTACGTACTAGACGGTGAACACCAGTCTCTGTGCGTAACCAACCGTAAGCGTACTCACCAGAGATACGTACCGTTGCGCCTTTAAGGCCAGCAACATCGCCATCAGACACTTCGATAACTTCAGTCTTGAAGCCTTTCGAATCTGCCCAACGCAAGTACATACGCAACATCATTGAAGTCCAGTCTTGAGCTTCTGTACCGCCCGAACCTGACTGTAAATCGATGTAGCAATCTGATGCGTCGTGATCACCAGAGAACATACGACGGAATTCCAGCTTCTCTAACTTAGCTTCAAGCTCGGCCAGTTCTGGCTCAATTTCATCGAACGTTTCTTGATCTTCTTCTTCAACCGCAAGCTCTAATAGGCCATCAACATCCTCAACACCTTGGTCAAGTTGGTCGATCGTTTCTACTACTGCTTCCAATGCTGAACGCTCTTTTCCTAGCGCTTGAGCACGCTCAGGTTCGTTCCATACATCCGGTTGTTCTAATTCTGCGTTTACTTCTTCTAGACGCTCTTTCTTTGCGTCATAGTCAAAGATACCCCCTCAGGATATTTGTGCGCTCAGACACATCCTGCAGACGGTTTTTTATAGGATTGATTTCAAACATTTTAGCTCATCATTTATGAGTAGAATTTAACCGGAGAATTGTACTCAAAAGTGTGACGGAGATACAGAATTTTTTAGAGTGGTACACCAATATTCAATAACTTAATCGGATATAAAATTGACGGGCAGAAAAAACACGTAAAATTTGTAAGGAAAGGAAGGGAAACAAGCCCTGTTTTTGAACAGAGCTTGTTGGATTTGGCACTAAATGATGAACCTCATTCAGTGAACGATAACGCTATTTGGCTTCAACTATTTCGCTTCGATATGATCAATCATCAACTGCAACGATTGATTGCCACGAAACTCGTTAATATCCAGCTTAAACGCAAGATGTACCGTTTTCACTGAGGCATCAGGCCAGCGACGTAGGTCAACATTAAAGGCAATGCCATCAATCATCACATTGGTTGGGTGGCTTTTGTATAGAGGTTCTAGCATCAATTTAAGATGTTTTTCACCTACCAGTTTTTGATGCAGAACTTTAAACTCACCATCAAAGATGGGCTCCGGGAAAGCTTGTCCCCACGGACCACCTGAACGCAATGTTTCAGCGGTATGCATTGAGAACTCTTCAGGTAACAGCTCACCATCAGACAAGATAATGCCCTTAAGTGCCGTCTCACCGAGTTCTTTACGCACAACGTCATCAAACATCTTGCTGAATCGCTCGAAGTCTTTTTCCATAATGGTTAAGCCGGCTGCCATTGCGTGACCACCAAACTTCAAGATCAGGCCAGGGTTTTGAGTGTCGATTCTGTCTAGCGCATCGCGCATGTGCAAACCTGGAATCGAACGACATGAACCCTTAATGCTACCTTCACCACCATCAGCAAATGCGATCACTGGGCGGTGATATTTGTCTTTGATACGCGAAGCTAGAATACCAATTACGCCTTGATGCCAATCACGTTGAAACAGAGCCAAACCAGAAGGCAAATCGTCTTTACCAAATTCAAGGCGCTCACAAAAAGCCATCGCTTCTTGTTTCATGCCCTCTTCGATCTCTTTACGTGTTTGGTTCAAGCCATCTAACTCGCTGGCCATTCGACGCGCGGCATGGATGTTATTACTCATTAGCAGCTCAACACCAAAAGACATGTCATCCAATCGGCCAGCCGCATTGATACGTGGACCAAGCGCAAAACCAAAATCGGAGGCAACTAAACGCTTAGCATCTCGCTTAGCAATTTCAATCAAGGCTTGAATACCCGGACGAGCTTTACCCGCACGAATGCGTTGTAGCCCTTGGTGGACCAAGATTCGGTTGTTTTCATCAAGTGGTACCACATCCGCAACAGTACCCAGAGCCACTAGGTCAATCAGTTCCATCAACTTGGGTTCTGTCATGCCGTGTTGAGCAAACCAGCCCAACTTACGCATATGAACACACAATGCCATCATCAGGTAAAAGGCGACACCCACACCGGCTAGCGCTTTTGAAGGAAATGCGCAGCTTTCTAGGTTGGGATTGACCATTGCATCTGCAATCGGTAATTCAGAACCAGGCAAGTGATGATCAGTAACCAGTACATCAAGGCCTTTCTCTTTAGCAAAGCGAACACCGTCAATTGAAGATACACCGTTGTCGACTGTCATGATCACTTCAGCACCAAGTTCGATCGCCTGTTCGACAACCTCTGGGCTCAAGCCATAACCATCTTCAAAACGGTTGGGTACCAGATAATCAACATTCGAGCTGCCCAACATTCGCAGAGCAAGCACAGACAACGCCGAACTGGTTGCGCCATCGGCATCAAAGTCACCAACAATGATAATGCGCTTTTGCTGCTGAATGGCTTTGAACAACAATTCAACCGCAGCATCAATGCCGCCCAGTTTTTGATAAGAGTGCAAACCTTTCGCAGCTGTCTCTAGCTGGTCAGCACTGTCGATTCCGCGACTCACATAAATGCGCTTTAACAAGTCAGGTAAGTGAGCAGGTAAGACTGAAGTGTCGACCTCAGGACGGCGTTGGATCTCTATCATATAAAAATGTGCCTGATATCAATCAGGCCACTCCTTAAATCAAAAACAGGGGGGAATAATAGGTAATAAAAAAATGAAGATTACTGCTCTAAACGCTGAATAAGTTGCGCCGGAGGTAAGTAACCACTCACCAACTCACCACTTGCTAGCACGATAGCCGGAGTGCCATTGATGCCAAGCTCACGACCGAGTTGGTATTGTTTAGCAATGATCTGCTTTTGCTCTGCTAGGTCTTTACCAGACGCTGGCATTTGACGATTGACTTTAGCATCATGCATCGCTGTTTTTGGATCGTCAGACGCCCAGATTGCAGCCATTTGATCGGCAACTTGTCCTGTCGCACCTTGGCGTGGGTAAGCCATGTAACGAACGGTGATACCCAGATCGTTGTAGCCTTGCATTTGACTGTGCAGACGAACACAGTAGCCACAAGTAATGTCAGTAAATACCGTCACAACGTACTTTTCGTTATCTGCTTTGTATTCGATAACCGTATCCGACATCGCTGCTACTTTTTCAGCATTCAGTGGAGCCTGACGCTCAGCCAAAACATCACTGAACTTACCGTTTTCATCCAAAGAGTAAAGTGTACCGGCTAGAAAATGATCGCCCTCTGGAGAAGAAAAGATAATACCGCTGTTGGTTTGAACTTCTAAAAGACCATCGATATCCGAAGGAACAATCTTATCGACCTTAATACCGATTTTTTCAAAACGCTTAGTTAACGCAGCTGTATCAATAGCTGGAGCAGCTTCTACGGCTGTTGATGTTGTTTCTACTTTCGCTTCTGATGCATTACATGCAGTAATCATGAGAGGAAGCGCTAGTAGAGGAAGACGGCGTAATACGCTCATTAGGTTCACCTTAAAAATAAATGGATTTAAGCACGTGGGTGATGCTGAGCGTGAATTTGCTTCAGCCTTTCAGTCGCCACATGAGTATAAATTTGGGTGGTCGATAAGTCACTATGTCCAAGCAACATCTGTACGACCCTGAGATCGGCACCATAGTTCAGTAAATGAGTGGCAAAAGCATGTCTCAATACGTGTGGAGACAATAATTCCGTGTCGATACCAGCAATGACCGAATAATGCTTGATACGATACCAGAACGTTTGACGAGTCATTTGCTTAGCGCGTTTACTCGGAAAAACCACATCCGAGCTGTTATCACCGAGCAGTTGTGGCCGACCTTGTTCAATAAAAGTCTCTATCCAATCGACGGCGTTTTCTCCCATTGGCACCAAGCGCTCTTTACCGCCCTTACCAATAACACGCACCACGCCTTGTCTTAGGCTGATGTTTTCCATCGTCAAACTGACGAGTTCCGTAACACGAAGTCCAGTTGCATAGAGTAACTCAAGCATCGCTTTATCGCGAAGCTCGATTGGATCGTTTGGATCTGGCGCTTCAAGCAGCGAATCCACTTGCTCTTCACTCAAATCTTTTGGCAAGCGCTTCGGCAGTTTTGGACTGATCAACAGCGCACTAGGATCGTCGGCTCTTACTTTCTCGCGGTGTAGATATTGAAACAAGCGACGAATGGCCGACAACATACGAGCGCGGGAAGTCTGCTTAAAGTCAGCATCGGCTAACCAACCTTGATAATCCTGTAGTCCTGAAAGACTAATAAAATCGAGGCGGTAATTGTTCTTTTCCATCCACGTTAGAAGCTTAGACAGGTCGGTACGGTACGAGACAAGCGTATTCTCAGATAATCCTCGCTCCATCCACATAGCATCTAAAAACTGTTCTACTAGACCGTGGTCTGCGCTCTGCCCTTGAGGCGACTGCATAGTGTTACTCACAATATTGGAAACTGTTTTGAGAGTATGCCAGAGCAAATATGAATGCCATAAAAATTACGACTTGAGCGGATAATCGCTGCAATCGAAGTCGATTTATGGTTAGAATTCGCCATCTGAAATTAAAATTGAACGTTTGCTATGAAAATTGGATTATTTTACGGCTCAACCACCTGCTACACAGAAATGGCAGCAGAGAAAATTCGCGGCATTATTGGTGAAGACCTAGTTGATATCCATAACGTGAAAGAAACCCCTCTTTCATTGATGGCGGACTACGATCTTTTACTGCTCGGCATCTCAACTTGGGACTTCGGTGAAATCCAAGAAGATTGGAATGAACTGTGGGAAGACATTGCAACCACGCCAATGAAAGGCAAGGTTGTAGCACTGTTTGGTTTAGGTGACCAAGAAGGCTACGGCGAGTGGTTCTTAGATGCGATGGGTCTATTGCATGATGAGCTGAAAATCGCTGGCGCAGAGTTTGTCGGTTTCTGGCCAAACGATGACAGCTACGAGTTCGAAGCGTCTAAAGCTCTCACTGAAGACCAATCTCAATTCGTTGGTTTGGCGCTTGATGAAGATTCACAATACGAACTGAGCGACGACCGTATCGCTAGCTGGGTTGAACAAGTACTGGTTGAGTACAGCGAAAAGCTATAACCAAACAGAAGTACACTCAGCTAAGTAACTCAGTAGCTAAGTAGCTAAGTAGCTAAGTAGCTAAGTAGCAGAATATTAAAAGATCACAGAATACAAAAAGGCCTCATTACTGCGAAGTAATGAGGCCTTTTCTATTTCATGTCGAAGGACAATGTCATCTCAACGGAAGATTAAACAGTCTCTTCAGCCATCTCTTGCTCTGTTGATTTACCAACGAAGAACATACAGATGATTGCGGCAGTCGTTGGAAGCAACCAACCCATACCGATTTCGAACAATGGCAGCATGTTCATTGCAGATACATCCATACCTGCAACTTTAGCACCATCGATAAGAGCAAACAGTAGAGACACTAATACCACTGCGCGGTAAGCCGCTTTTGGATTAGGGAAACGGCTGCGCAAGAATGTCAGTGCGACCAATGCGATTGCTACTGGATAAAGTGCAAACAGAACTGGAACAGACAGAGAAATTAACTGAGAAAGGCCAACGTTCGCTACGGTTGCACAAGCTACACCGTTGATGATTACCCAGGTCTTGTAAGACAGAGGTGTTAACGAGCTGAAGTAATCAGAACATGCTGATACAAGGCCAATCGCCGTCGTTAGACAAGCCAATAGTACGATCACAGAAAGCACGAGTTGACCTGAAGGGCCAAACAAAGATTGGACGTATAGGCTTAAGATAGCGCCGCCATTATCTGCACCCGCTGCAACTGTTGCGCTTGTTGCGCCCAGGAAGAACAGAGAGATGTAAACAAATGCTAGACCCGCAGCGGCAATACAGCCCGCACTGATTAGGTACTTAGTTGTTGCTGCGCGGTCAGTCACGCCTTTACTGCGAATTGCGTCAACAATCAGCATACCAAACATCAAAGCAGCAAAAGTATCCATGGTGTTGTAGCCTTCAAGGAAACCTTTGGTCAGTGGCTGAGTGATGTACTCACCGTGAGCCGCAAGGACATCACCTTGTGGGTTAATGAACACAGCAACTGCCAGTACAACCAAACCAACGAATAGTGCAGGCGTAAGTACCTTGCCAATAACGTCAATAAGCTTACCTTGTGACCATGAGAAGAACATCGCTACCACAAAAAATGCAATCGAAAAGAGAGTTAGATGAACTTGAGTCGCATCAATGAAGAACGGCTTCACCGCCATCTCATAAGCAACAAGACCGGTACGTGGTGCAGCAAATGCAGGACCGATGATGATGAAGCTCAGTACAGCCATGATAGTTGCTGCTTGCTTAGGAAGATCTTTGGTTAGATGACCCCATGAACCACCCGCCACTGCGACCGCGACGATAGTGATTAACGGCAGACCAACGGCAGTCAGCAGAAAACCAGACATCGCTGGAAGAAAGTGATCACCAGCTAATTGGCCAGCTAGAGGTGGGAAGATGATGTTACCCGCACCTAAGAAAAACGCAAAAAGCATAAAGCCCAATGCCATTATATCTGTTAGTTTTAGACTCTGTTTCACAGATAATCCTTAATTATATTTATGAGTTTATGTTGTGCTTACATGAATGTTACAGCGAGAAGCTGCCAATCAATCTTTAAAATAGTCGCGCATAATGACGAAACACTCGGCTAGCTGCAAGTCACCATAAAAAAACGCCATATAAATTTGCATATATAAACAAAAAGTAGTGAATTAAACTAAACATACGCAGATTAACATAATTATCAACCAATCATTGTTAGCAACAATAGATAAGCAATTAGAATATTAATTTACACAAATAGTTAACATTAGAGCTAATCACTTAAAATATCTCGATAATCAGAATATTCATGAAAGACAAAACGATAAATACTAAAAGCTTCAATTTTAAGAGGTTCTCTATTTACGGAGGACAGAGCGGCATGCCTGTTAGCACCGATGGAGTACTACTCGGCTCATGGATTAACCTTGCCCCTGAATCATTAGTACTCGATATAGGCACTGGAACAGGGCTATTAGCCTTAATGGCAGCACAACGTTTTGAGGATGCTTCAATCTCTGCGATCGATATTGATCAGCACGCCATTGATGCTGCCACAGTCAATATTGAGCAGTCGCCTTGGCAAGATCGTATCTCCCTTCATCACGACAGCGTGTTAACCACGGATTTCTCGCAACAATTTGATGCCATAATTTGTAATCCGCCCTACTTCAACTCTGGAGAGCAGGCACAGCAAAGCCAAAGAGCCACCGCGAGACACACCGACAGCTTGGATCACCTTGAGCTTGCTCAGCGTTGTTTCGAGATAACGACTGATGCCGCCACCGCCAGTTTTATACTCCCAACGCCAGAAGGAGAAGGCTTCATCAAACTTGCCGAGCAATGTGGTTGGTACCTAGCAAAGCGCCTTGATGTGAAAACAACCGACAAAAAACCGCCAAGCAGAATCCTGTTTGAACTATCTAAAGATCCTGTTAGCGAGCAAGATTTGCAGCGTGAATCGCTTACGATCCATCACGATGGCGGTTATAGCGAGGCATTTATTGCCCTTACTAAAGATTTTTATCTCAAGATGTAGCAAATACCATGTGATCCTAATCACTAATGCTTCTATAATGTCCGACTACTCTTTTTTATCGTCTGCTTTTTGAGGCAGAAACATTTATTGCTTGTGGAGAAACAACAGTGATCAGAACCTTTGCAGAACTCGATCTAAACCAAGAGCTGCTTAAAGCAATTGACGAAATGGGCTACGAACGCCCAACACAGATACAAGCTGAAGCAATCCCACAAGCGTTAGATGGAAGAGACGTTTTGGCTTCTGCGCCAACAGGTACTGGTAAAACAGCATCATTTGTATTGCCAGCACTGCAATACCTACTGGATTTCCCACGTAAGAAATCTGGCCCTGCACGTATGCTTATCCTGACGCCAACGCGTGAGCTAGCAATGCAGATCACCGAACAAGCACGTGAGCTTGCTAAATACACCAGCCTGAATATCTTTACGATCACGGGCGGTGTGATGTACCAAGAGCACGCTGACATCTTAAGTACGACTCAAGATATCGTAGTCGCAACACCTGGTCGTTTAATGGAATACATTGAAGGCGAGCGTTTTGACTGCCGTGCGATTGAATGGTTAGTTCTCGATGAAGCAGACCGTATGCTAGACATGGGCTTTGGTCCTGTTGTTGACCGTCTGTCTGCAGAGTGTCGCTGGCGTAAACAAACTTTACTTTTCTCAGCAACGCTAGAAGGTAAAGGTATTGAAGGTTTCACTGAAGACCTTCTGAAAAATCCAGCAGAGATCGATGCAAAATCGTCATTGCGTGAACGTAAGAAGATCACTCAATGGTATCACCGTGCCGATTCAGCTAAGCACAAGCTTGATATCCTAAAACATATCATCACAGAGCAAGCTGAACGCAGCATCATCTTCTTGAAGACTCGTGACCGCCTAGGTGACCTACGAGCTCAATTAGAAAGTGCACAGATCCCTTGTGTATGGATCCAAGGTGAAATGCCTCAAGATCGTCGTAACAACGCGATTTCTCGTTTCCGCGATGGTTCTATCAACGTACTGCTGGCAACTGACGTCGCAGCTCGTGGTATCGACCTTCCAGATGTGAGCCACGTTATTAACTACGACATGCCGCGTACAGCAGATGTTTACCTACACCGCATCGGTCGTACGGCTCGTGCAGGTAAGAAAGGTAACGCGGTTTCTATCATTGAAGCGCACGATCAACTAATGATTGAACGTGTTGCTCGTTACACTGAAGATGCGATCAAAGAGCGCTTCATCGAAGGCATGCGCCCAACGCACAAGAAAGCCGCGGTAACGAAGAAGAAAAAGCCGAAGAAAGAAGACAAGAAAGCGGTGGCTAAGCAAAAAATTGCTAAGAAAAAGAAAATCGCTAAGAAAAAGAAAGCCGTTAAGAACAAGTAATCTAACCGCCTTTCAATGATTCAATAAAAAGCCCCATGCAGTTATCTGCATGGGGCTTTTTATTGTCTGGCTTATTATTGTCTGGCCTGTTATCAGGCTAAATGACTAGGCCTCTAATTTCAAACTCAAACTCAAACTCAAACCGAGAGTAACTAATTAGCCAAGGGCTGCTAGTTTTGCTCTTCACGCTTGAAGACAAGCTCTTTCGCATTCGACTCTTCTTCAACGAAGTAGTAACCCGCCGTATCAAATTTTGTCAGCGCTTCAACTGAATCAATTTTGTTCTCAATGATGTAGCGAGCCATCATGCCACGCGCTTTCTTCGCGTAAAAACTGATCATCTTGTACTGACCATTCTTACAGTCTTTAAAAACTGGCGTGATGATTTGACCATCAAGGCTCTTCGGCTTCACCGCTTTAAAGTATTCGTTCGATGCTAGGTTGATCAACACATTATCGCCTTGAGCATTCAACGCTTCATTCAGCTTATCAGTGATGATATTGCCCCAGAACTGGTACAAGTTAGTGCCACGCTCATTAGCTAAGCGTGTGCCCATCTCTAGGCGGTAAGGCTGCATCAAATCCAATGGCTTCAATAACCCATATAGGCCAGAAAGCATGCGCAGGTGATTCTGTGCGTAGTCAAAATCATCGTCCGACAGTGTTTCAGCATCTAGGCCAGTGTACACATCGCCCTTAAAGGCTAGGATTGCTTGGCGTGCGTTGTCTTGGGTAAAGGTCTCGCTCCATTGCTCAAAGCGCGCTACGTTCAGCCCAGCAATTTTATCGCTTACTTTCATCAGAGCTGAAACATCAGCAGGTGTCAGCTTGCGGCACTCTTCAATAAGCTCTGCAGAGTGTTCAACAAACTCTGGCTGGCTGAAGCGCTCAGTCGCTAATGGTGATTCGTAATCTAATGTCTTGGCTGGAGAAACGACAACTAACATAACTTTACCCTAATCGGTTATCTAACTGGATGCAGCTAGAGTATAGAAAAAACATCAACTTGTCTTTATGACTCTTCCTATTACTTTGATAGACAGATCTAGCTGTAAGTCGCTTACAAAGAAGAATCTCTTACAAAGAAAAATCGATAATAAAGAAAATATCGCAGGCAAAGAAAAAGGCTAAGGTCGAAACCTTAGCCTTTCTAATGATTTTAGGATGAGTGATGAATCACTCCAACAAGATTACTTCTTCTTGTTGTTAACCCAAATACCATCTTCCAATTGAGCCTTAAGCTCTGGGAAATCATCCGCATCGAACGTGGGTACTTTACCCGCGTCTAATTGACGGTTGTAATCTTTCGCTAGCTTAATCACGATACCCGATAGCAAAATAATCGCTACCAAGTTCACAATCGCCATTAAGCCCATCGATACGTCAGCCAATGCCCATACCGTTGGCAGTGTCGCGAGAGAACCGAACATAACCATACCCAGTACAACGATACGGAACAGCACTAGGCCCTTCTTGTTGTTGTGCTCTAAGAAGATAAGGTTTGTTTCTGCGTACGAGTAGTTTGCAATGATTGAAGTGAAAGCGAAGAAGAAAATCGCTACCGCTACAAAGATGCCACCCCATTCGCCGACTTGTGCTGTTAGTGCACGTTGCGTTAGTTCGATACCCGTTACTTCACCGTGTGGTACATACTCACCAGACATCAGGATGATTGCTACTGTTGCAGAACAGATAACAATCGTGTCCATGAACACGCCTAGCATTTGCACATAACCTTGTGATGCTGGGTGCGGTGGGTAAGGCGTAGCAGAAGCTGCTGCGTTTGGCGCAGAACCCATACCCGCTTCATTCGAGAACAAACCACGTTTGATGCCGTTAATCATCGCTTGTGCGATTGCGTAACCTAGGCCACCCGCTGCTGCTTCTTGCAGACCGAATGCACTCTTGAAGATAAGAGCCAGAACTTCAGGCACTTTCTCAATGTTCATTAGCATTACGTAGATAGCGATAGCTAAGTAAGCCAGTGCCATAATTGGAACAATGATTTCTGCAGTGCGAGCAATCTTACGGATACCACCGAAGATAACGAATGCAGAGATGATTACGATACCAACACCAACGTAGCTGCGCTCAAAGTCGAATGCCGTGTTCATTGCGCTTGCAATCGCGTTCGCTTGAACCGCGTTGAATACAAGACCGAATGCAATGATTAGGAAGATAGAGAATAGAACCCCCATCCAACGCATACCTAGGCCTTTCTCCATGTAGTATGCAGGGCCGCCGCGGTAGTTACCGTCGTTATCACGCGTTTTGTATAGCTGTGCCAGTGTGCTTTCTGCAAACGATGTTGCCATACCTAGCATGGCAATTAGCCACATCCAGAAGATAGCGCCAGGGCCACCAGCGGTTAGTGCTACAGCAACACCAGCCATGTTACCCGTACCGACACGTGCTGCTAGACTAGTACAAAGTGCTTGGAAAGAGGAGATACCTGCACTGTCTGCTTTACGGCTGTTTCTAAGAACAGAAAACATGTGGCCGAAATGGCGGAATTGAATGAAACCTAGTCGTACAGTGAAGTAGATACCCACACCAACGAGTAAGTAAACTAAGATAGATCCCCAAAGGAGATCGTTCATCAAATTGATTAAGTCTGTCACGTGAACCTCGTAATTGAGTTTAAGCACCGATCTTGCTTCCTAGCCTTCCTCTAGATCACCTATGCCAGTGTCAATAGTTGTGTCGGCATTAGATTTATATTTATTTGTTGCGATCTAGATTGTAAATGTCGCTTCATGCATCCATTTTACGTATCGGTGTATTTTTTGACGGGCGGATAATGCAGCGAGACGGCCTAAAAATCAATATGAAAATAAACGCATACTAAATGACATTTCACTAATAATACACCTTTTGTTAACACAACTTTCAACAATAGCGCCTAATAAAAGTCACATTGTCGGGACATAATATCAACAAAAACTAAGGCACCACAAAAACAAAAACACCATCCCGTAAAGATGACGCCAGCCTAGGTTTTACAAGGTATAGTGAAGATCTGTGTTTTTTTCTAGGGTAATGAGATCCCTATACTACACGGCACAATGCGCACTTAAATGCACTATAGTCAAAATGCTATTCCATTTGCACAATGAATTAACATTCAATCCCCCCTAATTTAATCGTTTACTTAAGTTTGTTTGCTTGTTTTTTGTACACAAAAATCCCCGAAATGTGTGAGCATGCATAATAAAACAGAACAAAAACTTCATACATTTGAAACAAATGAGAAACAAATCAAGGTTATTGTGAACTTAAATATGATATTTAATGGTTCGTAAGAACGAATCCCACGGAAGGAGATATGCTTATGGATAGCTTTCAATTCGATGAATTATCAGAACTAGAAATGCCTCGTACCACTCAAAAAACACGCTCTAAACCACTCAAACGTAAATGGCGTGAAATTGAGGCAATCAATGATCGTAGACAGCTTGAGAAAGAGCTTAGAGAGATGAACCTAGGTCTCGATTTTAGCCTTGACGATATAAAGCTTTAATCAGCACGATAAGAAATCAGATAGCAAAAAGCACCTGTAATAGGTGCCTTTTTTATTTTATGAGGTATTTAATCCGCTCAAAGCATCATTTGGGAACTAGCCCTCTAATATAGAGAGCATCTAAAATAGTCACGCTTCAACATGACAACTGGCTAAACGCACTCTTGTTCATTCTGTCGAATGCGAGCCGCGAGTTGGCGGTACTCATCAGCAATTGTCTCTCCAAAGACAGGGTCGTCTTCAGGTTGAAGCCATTGAGACTCCACCTCTTGCCAATCTTTAACAGTGAACGACTCAACAATCATTGGTAACACATGCTTCTCTTCATATTCCATGTGTTTTCGTTGAGCTTTAACAAAAGCTTCAAGCTGCTCAATAAATACTTGTTGAGGAACCACCGCATCTTGAAGGATCATATCGACCACACCTAAAAAGTCCGCCGTTTTCTCAGAAAGCAATTGATGCTCCAGTTCCAAGTCTTCAATCACTTGATCACTGCCATATTGCTTAAGGTAGTAACGATAAATAACATCTTCTTTCGGGTGATGCACCTTGTCTGAATGGTCCATGAGATAATGAACCACCTCTGCGATCAGGCTATAGTTTATTTCTCGCTCCTGTTTCAGAAACTCTAACTTACTGTTGAGTATCGCGAGCAAACGAGCCATATAGCCATGCTCTCGTCTTATCCTTTCAATCATCATAGTATTGCACTCCATTACACCTACTGTTTATAAGTGTATACGAAGATGCTGATTTATGATTTGACCCTGCTCAGAAAACCACCAACCTATACTTATGTTGGTAAACGCCAGTCGATAGATTGTTGATCCATAGAAGAAAGTAGCTTGTTGGTTGTTGAGAAGTGCTGACAACCGAAGAAACCACGGCGTGCTGATAATGGTGATGGATGAGGTGCAACCAACACATGGTGCTTGTCTGCATCAATCGCTTGGCCTTTCTTCTGGGCGTGTGCGCCCCACAACAAGAAGATGATCGGTTCAGAGCGCTGATTGAGCTCTGCAATAATGGCATCGGTAAAGGTTTCCCAACCACACTTAGCATGTGAGTGGGCTTTTGCCTCTTCTACTGTAAGGACAGTGTTCAACATCAACACCCCTTGAGATGCCCAAGAATCGAGGTAGCCATGACTCGGGATCTCAAAGCCCTCTATATCTTGTGCAAGCTCTTTGTACATATTACGTAGAGAAGGAGGGATTTTTACACCTGGCAGTACAGAAAAAGCTAAGCCATGAGCTTGGTTAGCGCCGTGATAAGGATCTTGCCCTAGGATAACCACGCGTACGGACTCGAAAGGCGTCATATCAAAGGCACTGAACACCTGCTCTTGAGGAGGGTAGACGGTTTTCCCACTATTGCGTTGCTGTTCAACAAACGCGAGGACACTCTGAAAGTACTCTTTGTCACGTTCATCATTAATAATGGATTCCCAAGTCTTTGGTGCGCTCATCGTTTTACTTCCCAATCATCAAAGTTTCTAGGGGCTTTCGCCAGACAAAAAATAGCTGTATCGGCTAACTATCCTAAATAAGGCTTTAGGGCGTGTTGACCTTTCGTGGTTAAATTTTGTTCGAGATAAAAGCGTTTTAATC
>NZ_JBGONU010000025.1:0-69505 GCF_041439295.1 Vibrio sp. 1F253
TTGAAAAGCGAAATGTCGCTTAGCTAAGTGTCCAGTCTGACTGGAGCAGATCAATGGGATGTGTGCCAGTGGCAATGGTCACGTTAGGCGCAATCATCACGTTGTCGCCGATGAATATGTCTGTGTCGTCGACCAGAGTTAGATTGAAGTTCACGTATACGTTGTTGCCTAGGTGCGTGTGACGCCCCCAGTTCGCATGTAATGGTGGTTCAATGTAGCAGCCCTCACCGACTTCGGCGAATAGCTGCTTCATGATTTGTTGTCGTTTATCGGGCGAGTGTGATTAAAATCGTATAGCACTTCTAAGCATTGAGTTTGCTCAGCAACCAAATCCACGTCGTCACAGTAGTAAACGTCTTGGCTGTGCATTTTAGCCTTTATATCCATGTTTGAACCTATTTGATCATTGCCTTACGTCGGCATAAATAAAGAAACAGATGGATAATTTGAAGTTTTCACTGGCCTTAATGCAAGTTGGATGAATTAACGCGGCCTAATGTTTTCAGCCACACGCCACAGCACACCACTTGGGTCAGTGATACAAAACTCAAGCATTCCCCATGGCTGTTCAACAACCTCGGAAACGGTAACTTCAAATTCCGACACTACATTAGAGTTTTGGATGTGTTGATACCAACTTTTTACGTCTTCAACCAGCAAGTGCATCATGTAATTGTGACAGTGCGCAGGTTCATAAAAGTTTTGCAGAAGGAAGGCACAACTGCCGTGTCGTAGATAGGCGATATCGTGAAACTCAGACATCACTTCGAAGCCGATTGACTGGTAAAAACGTTTAGATAAATCGAAGTCTCTCGCGGGTACAAAAGACTTAATTTCTGAGACTTTTAGGTTTTCCATCCTATATCCTTATAGTATTGATGTTCTGGTGCTGACACGCTTAACGCTTTAAGTGGTTACGGCGTTTATTCAGAGCTCTTATTCAGAGTCTTGCTGAAATGAGTCAACTTCGGCTTTAGTTAGATAACGCCACTGGCCTGCTTCAACATCCAAACGAACGTCACCAACCTGTTCACGGTGTAGGCCAACAACTCGATTCCCGACCGCAGCAAACATTCGTTTTACTTGATGAAACTTGCCTTCTGTAATGGTCAACAGCACTTCTTTACTGGTAATCACCTCGAGCTCTGCCGGACGCGTCGGTTTTTGTTCGCCCTGCAATTGAATGCCCGCTTTGAACTTATCAGCGACATCGTCTTTGATATCGCGTGACAATGTCACGCGATAGACTTTCTTACATGACTTGGTTGGCAACGTGATGTTGAATGACCAGCGCCCATCATCGGTAATCAAGACTAAGCCTGTAGTGTCGGCATCTAAGCGCCCTGCTATGTGCAGCTCTGATGCTTTGTCTATCTCGATGTAGTTAAACAATGAAGGATAAACTTCATCGATATTAGAGCAGATAGTACCCGCAGGCTTGTGCATTAAGAGGTATCGAAATTCACGCAACTTAAGCGGCGTGCCATTTAACAAGATGGTGTTGCTTTCATGAACCTGAGTCGATTCATCGGTGACTGTTTCACAGTTTACGTTCACCTCGCCATTATGGATGCGTTCAATCGCTTCAGGCTTGGTTAGGTCAGTGCTTTTACATAGATATTTATCAAGACGCATTAATCGTCAGCACCACATTTTGCGCATGGCTTATAAGTACGTTCGCCTTGAGCAATCACCACATAGTCTCGAACGCAATTATCACATAGCGCCAGCTTTGGGTAAGCCTCTTTTTGTTTCTTTGCGTTAATGTTGCCTTCGGTGGTATATACGGTTCTCATTTTGATGCCTTTGCTTGAATAACGTGAGAGACGCAAATTGTATCACTGTTTACATCTTTGGTTGGAGTGGTGGTGCATAGATAAGTTGATTTTAAGTGCCGCTATTCCATGTTCCCACCCCGTAACGGCTTAACCATGAACAACAAAGTCAACGTGCCACGCCTATCAGTGGTAAAATGATAAAAGCTCACCAACCGATGAAGTCGATAATGAAAGATTGTAATCAATGCGGAAAATGCTGTATCAAATACGGAGATGGCGACCTTGCCGCGACTCAAGAAGAGATCGATTTGTGGGAGCTGTTCAACCCAGACATCTTTGAATATGTTCGAGGAAGCGAGATTTGGTTTGACCCTGAATCTGGCGAACGTTTAACTCGCTGCCCTTTTCTGGAACTGGTTCCGACGAAAGACACCAAGGCTCAAGCCAAGTACACATGTAGCATTTACTTAGACCGTCCAGAAGATTGCAGACACTACCCAAGCCTAATCAATGAGATGGTACGAGATGAGTGTGAAATGATTGAGGTGGTGGATTTACAAGACACGAAGAAAGCTCAAAGGAAACTCGACTTGTTGATGAAAGACAGCCGCCCTTCAAGCTATTCGTAAACGATGATCTTTTGAAGATCAATCTTCAGCATTAGCTGATAGCCGCTAAAACCTTAAGCCAAATACTGGTTCGCTTCTGCGCAACCAGTGCTGCCAATGAACATACCGCTCTGTCGTTGCCATCAACAAACTTAAGTTCTTCGATTTCGGCATCTGGAGACAGTTCACCCGTATAATCAGCAAGATAGCAAGTCAATTTCACTGATACGCCTTCCGCTTTGCCATCAGCTTGGCCTGAAAACGTCTCGACGTATTTGATGGAATCAGGCACTAAATCAACTGAGATCTCTTCTTTGATTTCGCGAACCAGTGCTTGCTCATCACTTTCGCCAGCTTCACGCTTACCACCCGGTAGATAGAACAGTTCTTTGCCTTTTGATCTCACCATCAACAGCTTGCCGTCTTTGATGAATATCCAAGCCAGCTTATCAATTACCTTATGCATGTCGTTAGACCTTATTTCTGTTTTAGTTCTCGTTATTACTGAATCTAGCCACACCATTAGTCGCGACCAAACACAGCCTGGGTATGTTACACGCTGCAATGAATATACTCTATTGAATCGAATAGGAAATATCATCGCCAAACCGAAAAATGACAGCGTTCGAGACAATGCTCGTCAACTGTCATTGGCAATGTTTACTGATTGTTCGTTAGCTGTTCGCGAATATTATCAATCGACCAACCACTTAAGCGCAGAGTCGTGGTCTTCGAATGACTTAATCTCACCAGACACAAACCAACTCCCTACTTTTGAAGCGAATTCTTGCCAGCTTTTATCACCATAAATCGCAATTTTGTCTATCTTCGAATTGAGCTCTAATCCCAGTTTGAAATCATCCCAAGCAGCACGTAACTCCCAACCCGTTAAGGTAGAGATATCGACCAGCATCTTGAGTTTAGATGAATCGAGTTCTTCTAGCGTGGTATTCAGAATTGGCATCATTGCTTGATAGTCATCGTGTGTGAGTTTGCCTTTCGCTTTAAACACAACGATGGTTTCACCGCTAACACGTTCAATTCCAACCGATATTCCGTGACGTTCGATACTCATAGCCTAGCCCTCATAGTGGAAACTAGACTTAGCTTAGAGGATTAGACAGCAAAGAGATGAGACGTTGGCGTCAAAACGGACAAGCATCCGAACGAGTTTTAGTTACTGACATTTTAACGGCGCTTAATCGCAACGACCGAGTAAGTGTGCCAATGCTTCACCCTACCCAGCGACGTGAGTGCTTGTTCGTCTCGCTCATGGAATCGTACTATCTCAAAGTCGTTGAATAAGCTGAGTACTTTGGCTTTCGTTAACGGCGTTGTTGGGGTTCGATAGCCATGTGCCCAACTGTCATCGACGCCCATGAAATCACCTGCAAATACGCCACCTACTTCAAGACAGTTTTCAATATTGTGCCAAACCCCGTCAAAACGCGTTGGGTCAGCAAAAAACAGACTCGAATTGGCAATCACTACGCCAGATTTCGGGTAATCATAGTGTTCAAATCCACTTTCAGATATCTCGACCAAAGATTTGCGACCAAAACGATCCCGACATAGTGCAATCGAATCAGGATTAACGTCGAAGCCATACACTTGATACGCTTGCTGTTCTAAAAAGGCGATGTCACTACCTGTTCCACAACCACAATCAATCGCAACATTTAAGCCTGACTCATTCAGTTTAATTGCGTACTCAGTTCTCTTTAAATGAGGTTTGCTTAGTGCCTTTTGGTAATACTGACGCCAGATCTCAGAGTGATCATCCATGGTACTTCTCCAACAGTTCGCTTAGGGATTGAACTTGCATGACATTCGGATGCCCTGACTTAAGATCAGCGCCCTCCGTGTTCAACCACACCGCTTTCAAACCCGCTTCAAGTGCTGGGTAAATGTCTTTGTCTAAGGTGTCACCCACCATGGTGATATCTTGTGGTGCTACACCGAGTTTGGAAATGATGGCAGGATAAAAGTCCGAATCGAACTTAGAAAAGCCAATGCTCGCCTTACAAAAGTAACCCAATATATATTGAGAAAGGCCAACACGCTCAAAGGCTCGAATGATGTCGTCTTTACTGGAATCACCAGCGTTGGTGGCAACATAAACTTGTTGAGTTTTCGATAGATCAGCAAGTAATGCGCGAGCACCACTCACTTCTTGTACGGTTTCCCAGTCACACATCTTCCCTTGTGCGTCTGGGAAATCGACCATCAGCGTATTGCCCCAGTCGAATAAGACTATTTCTGTTAATTCGATTAGCTTTGTCATCTTGCCTCCTGCATTAGTCATCGCACCTTTATAGGCCATCTCTTTGATAGGACAGAATGTTGTCGAAAGCGATATCGAAGTAGAGTTCGTAGCTATTTTGTTCAACATAGCCCAAATGCGGTGTCGCAGTGACATTTGCTAAGGACAATAGCGGTTCGATGTCTGTAGTTACTGGCTCACAATCGAACACATCAATAGCGGCTGTTTTGGTCGGTATCTCACGTAGTTCATGATAGAGAGCCATCGGTTCGACTAACTCGGCACGGCTGATGTTCACAAACAGTGAGTTCGGCTTCATCAAGCTAAGGTCGCGTGCCGTAACACATCCTCTGGTGACATCATTCAAACGCAAATGCAAAGAAAGCACATCAACTTCTCGAAAGAAGTCTTGTTTAGTTGTTGCTGCTTCTAATCCATCCGCTTGTGCTTGATCACGTGAAGCTTGGCTGCCCCACACTACGACAGACATCCCAAATACTTGGGCATATTGTGCAATGCATTTTCCGATTTTTCCGTAACCCCAAATACCAAGCTTCAAGCCCTTCAAAGTTCGACCTAACCCTAACGAGCCTGAATCTTGCCACTGGTTTTGCTTAAGGTTTGACGCGTAAGTAGGAATGTGGCGCGATGCAGCCATAATCAACGCCCAGCATAATTCAGAGGGTGCGACTGGCGAGCCTCGGCCTTCTAACACGGTAACACCAAATCGTTCGCACATTTGCGGGTCGATATGGTTACTTACTTTGCCCGTCTGGCTAATCAGCTTGAGGTTTGGGAGCTGCGATAACAAAGATTCGGTGATCTCGGTTCTTTCACGAATGAGCACAATGGCTTCAAACGAGACTAACTTAATGGCGAGCTCTTGCTCTGAATAAGTCTGGGTAAATACCGTGACATCGTGTTGTTCGAGTTTGTTGAAGCAATCGAGGTCTTTAACGACGTTCTGGTAGTCATCCAATATCGCTATTTTCACATCACTCTCCTTGTGAATGTTAATCTTCTGGCGTTAGTCAAAAGTAGCCTAAGTGCCATGCCTAACGAATCAACACATCACTCGCTGGGACTTCACTATTGATGAACCACTTTGAAACGCTCAAGTACCAACATCATGTCTTCACTTGGGTTTATATTGAGTTCTTCACATTCGCGAGAGAAGAAGTTCCAGTGAGCTTCTCGCCACCATTCGAGTGTTTTATCGCCCTCGCCTTCTGCAGCAGCAAACTCCGCCGTCACTTCGTTGTATTTGCACAATGACACCGAGGTAATCTCTACAATGCAGACTGGTTTGCCATCCCAATCAGTGACGACCTGCAAATGGCCCACGACAGGCATCGTTTCTCCTTCATGGCTGTACCAATATTCAAGGCTACAAGATGCTTGCTTCTCACCTTTGAGTATCAACTGTGCGCAGAGGTTGGCGTTGTATTCGTCGGCGCAGTAATAGTCAGCACTAAAGGAGGTGTATTGCGAGGCAACGTCTGTTGGTAATGTGTTGAGGTATCTCTCGAGATAAGCTTTGCTTCGTTCTTCCATGATTTTTCCAAATTCAATATAAGCTTCAGCCGATAACTACTTATAGATTAAGCATCTGACTGCATTGGGAGTAACCTATCAAGTCGCGTTATTGCTGTAAACCGAGTGAATATCAAAATGTGGGCTGAGAAAGAAGAATATGCATGGGAATGTTTGTGAATAGATACCAACTAAAACAGAAGCAGGATATACCTGCCTCTGTTGTTTATTAGTATGACGTTGTCCAGTTAATGAACTATTGAAGCCACTCAAGATCCACATTGCAAGACGATTACACGCTCAGTTTTCGCCCACTATCCATACCCACCAGCATTCTTTCGAAGTCACAACACATAACCAATCGTGATGTTAAATCTATTGTTCAGTTTATTTATCCAACATCGATGTTTACGTATCGTACAACCTCAAGCAATGCAGCAGCCCTACAGCGTTAAGTTCGTTAGGCCAGCGACTAGTGGGATTGGTTAGCCACACATTGCCTTTACGAAATTAAATAACGATAGGAAATATCATGAACAAATCACTTATCGCACTCGTTCTTACTGCTGTTTTAGCAGGTTGTTCATCTGGCGGTGGTTCTGAACCGGCACAACCTCAATTTGATGGTGATTACGGTTTCGAAAATATTGACCCAGGTTTTGGAAACGGCGACTCTGATAGTGATGTCGACAATGGGTTTGATAATATCGACCCTGGATACGGCAAAGACGATTCAAAAAATATTGCTGATATCATTGAACAAGCTGATCTAGGCTTCGTCTACATCCCAGATATCGGTGATGTACCATTTTTTAATAAAGACACAGATGAAGCTCATATAAGCGCCGTAAAACAACGTTCTGATGATAACGAAACGCTATACAGCATCTACGTGGATGATAAGCGTGTTGGTGAAATCATCATTCGTGATAACTATGTCAAAGTTAACTCTGGAGACAAGATGATCTCAGGTGAGCAGAAGTCTTATCTTGATACTGAACATACCTTTTGGACTATTCGAGGTACGAACGGCAATGTAGTTGGTGACTTTAAGCGTCTCGACGATGGTGTTTGGGTGTTCCGTGAAGAAATGAACCGTGAAACATTTGTGGTTAAGTATCACGACGGTCAGTGGAACTTCATCCCTGTCGCAGACATTAAAAACAAGGTTAAAGACAACTTGCCGTCGCAAGCACAAGCCACCAAAGTGCGAGCAAAAATGCAGGTTAATAAGCTACGTACTTTGAAGTAATACTTATCACCAATCCCATATCAAAAAGGCATCCTCAAATCCAAGAGGATGCCGATCAAGCATCAACCAAGAATACATAACTAAAAAGCTCAAGGAAGATCCGGACTAGGTTACGAATTTACTGGCATTCAGTACTTTGAATTCGCCGATATTTTGTATACATAAGCGAGAGATCCAATGACCATCAAAAAGTTCCCCCTTCTGACATTAGCCGCTGTCTTGCTGTTCACTATGTCTAACGCACAAGCCAATGAACAAAACCAAGAAGAAACTGCGATAACATTTGGCCTATCAGCTGAACGAGGGTGGAGAGATTGGTCTGCTTCTTACATCAAATATCGTGGTCCGGGAAGCATCGGTTATGGCATCGAGTTTACTCGCTCGGCTTATAACGAAGATGAAGAATCATACGAATACAAACAACGCGACAACGAATATCAGTTTCACGCCCCTATTGGTATCACCGAAAACTTGTACATCACCCCAGGTTACGGGATCAAGCGTACCCACACGGACGTCACTTTAGATAGCCGCGAGTTCTCTGATAGCTCAACCAAACAAGTCGGTGGCTTAGATGCAACCTATATTATGGACAGTGGCTTTGTTGTAACCGCAGGTTTTGATAAAGCAGAAGGTGAAGACGTCGAGTTTTCGATTGGTGCAGGTATCGCATGGTAAAGTCGACTTAAGGTATCATACGCAAACAAAAAGGACCTAGATTTCTCTAGACCCTTCTATATAAACAGCGTTTTGTACTCGACATTATCGAGTTACACGAAGTGATTAATCTTCGATGTAGAAAGCTTCTACTGTGCCTTTAAGAGTAATAAGCATTGGCTGGCCAAAACGGTCTAGCGCTTTAGGAGAAGGGATCTTAACCCAACCTTCGCTGATGCAGTATTCTTCAACATCAGTACGCTCTTTACCATTTAGACGAATGCCGATTGGGTATTCGAAACACTCAGCCACGTGGTGTGGGCTGCGTGGGTTACCTGCAAGATGATCTGGTAAAGCTGGTCTTGAATTAGTATCGCTCATGTTCATTACCTGTATGTACGTAAATAAAAAAAGTGCGTCATTCTAGTCAATATAGGCTTGGTGCTCAACAACTGGTGCAATAAATCGTAGAGATCGTTTTAATCAACAGCGAGTTGTTTGATTTAAAGGCGATATAGGCATGAGTTTCAACGAAAATTTAACAGAGTTATGCATTGTTAATAAGAAGAAAAATGATGAACTTAATAAAAGCACCCAGCCCACAAGCTGAGTGCTTATTGGTAAGTCTTACCAGTCGTACGTTACACTTGCAATGACGTTACGACGATCACCGTAGAAACAATAGTAATCACACGTCGCAACGTACTCTTTGTCTGCTAAGTTTTTCGCTGCAACTTGGAACTTATAGTCTTCAATACGATAGCTCAATGTTGCGTCAAACAATGTGTAAGAAGACACTTTGTTCGTCTCAGTGTTGTCGGCGTAAGAATCACCAACATAACGAGCACCTGCACCAATAGTTAAGCCATCTAATGGACCATTTAGGAAACGATAGTTTGCCCAAGCAGAAGCCAGTTGCTCAGCAATTTGTGACGGCGTATTTCCTACATTGCTGCTTGTAGCATCTTCTGTTATTTCTGAATCGATGAATGAAACGTTACCAATCAAAGTTAATGCTTCAGTCACGTTTGCAACGGCTTCTAATTCAAGGCCCCGGTTACGAACTTCACCAATTTGCGTTAGCTGACCGGCAACCTGACGCGCTAAGTTTTCTTTCGATACTTCAAACGCAGCAATGTTGAAGTAACCGTCAAAACTACGCGGTTGATATTTCAAACCCACTTCATATTGCTCGCCACGTTCCGGTTTCGCAGGATTACCATTTTGGTCAAGCTGAATAATGGGGTTAAACGACTGAGCATAGCTCGCATAAGGTGTAAAACCACTATCCATCAAGTAAGCAACACCGAAGTTGGTTGTCCACTCTTCGCTATCGACCTTAGTTTTGGCGCCAGTAGTCGTGTTATGTGTCTTGTTTTGGGAATCGTCGTAACGAACACCGATTTGTACTGCCCACTTATCCGCAATCATCATTTGGTCTTGTAAATAGAGGCCTAATTGATTATTTTTCGTTTTAGTGGTTTGACGATCTGATTCATCAAGTGGCGCAAACGTTGTTGGATTCAACAAAGCTACATTTGTGCTATATGAAGGATTGAACACGTTAAAAATAGGGCTAGGAATATTTCCCACACCGGGTACAGGTAGAAGACGGTTTCCGTCACCAATAATTGGATCAGCCGCGTAATCTTTACTATCAATATCGATGCTTTGGTAATCAATACCAGTCAACAAGGTGTGTTCTACCGAACCCGTTGTAAATTTATGGATCAAACGATTATCGATATTAAACGCATCGGATGTCCCCTCTTCCGTCGATGCTTGTCGGATAATAGAAGAACGGGTTGGATCGTAAGGTGCTAGAGCTGTGTCACCAATATACCGCGAGTAATACATTTGACGTAGGTTTATGTCCATTTGGCTGTAACGAACGTTTTGCATGAAATAAGTACGATCATTAAAGTGATGTTCAAATTCATAACCTATCGAGATTTGTTCACGCTCAAACGCCTCCCAATCTGTATTTCCCAATGCCCGGCTATCACTGATTTTTCCATTTGGATTTGACGTTAGCGTCCCTTCCATCGGTAAGAATTGTAGGTATGGGTCAGAGTCATCCTTTTGGTAACTAGTTAGCACCGTAATTTTAGTATCGTCTGTAAATTTGTAAGCCAGAGAAGGAGCGATAAAAATGCGTTCAGCTTCTACACCATCGACACGGCTACCATTTTTACGACCAAGCGCTTGCAGGCGAAACGCCATTTTATCGTTAACTTCAGAGTTCACATCTAAGCTAATTTGCTTTCGATCATCAGTACCGTATTCGATAGCAAACTTACCCGAGCCACCATCAAACTGTGGACGCTTACTGATTACGTTAATAACACCACCCGGAGGAGTTTGGCCGTATAGCGCTGATCCTGGACCACGCAAGATTTCTACTCGCTCCAAGCCAAACGGGTCGATTTGCCAACTGTAAAAACCAGATGAATACAAACGCGTTCCGTCTTGATACAAGCCACTGTTAGCTTGCTTAAAGCCTCGGATAACAAACCAATCTTGCTTGTTGTCTTCACCGAAGTAGTTCGCTTGAATACTTGGCGTGTACTGTAATGCATCGGCAATACTGATCGATGCTCGATCGTCCATCTGTTCGCGAGTCACAATCGAAATTGCACGTGGTGTCTCACCTATCGCAACATCTGTTTTTGTTGCTGTTCGACTGCTTAATCCTACGTAACTAAAATCAGGACCTACTGAGCTGTCTTCAAGTTGCTGTCCAATAACAACAACGGTTTCATCCTCTTTTGCCTGAACCAATCCTGACGATATAACTAAAGCGACCGCAAGTGCTGTTGGGGTGCGCATAAAGTGCCGATTCATATATTTCTCCTTCAATACGGCTATGAACCAATTGCAAAAAAGAACAAATGATTTTTACTTTTAAATCATTTGTTCTTGAACCTAACTAGGCTCTTAAAAACTCAAGCGACAACACTTTCTAGTGCTTGGTGCGCTTGAGCCAAATTCCCTTTACTCAACTCAATAAGATTGCCGGTATCCATTTTTAGAATACGTTCAACTTCTTCGTTGAAATAACCAACTAGTTATTATTGTGATTATCATTATTACTAAAAGAGTAAAATAATCCCGTATAAACCCAACGCAGCAACCTGATTACTATGTTTTACTCTTGAGCCTATTCTCTAGAAACTCATTCGGCTAATACTCGTTAATGAGCTATTGCTAATGGCTGTAAGTAACTAAGCTATAGCTTTCTCAAACCCCACATCAGATACATGCCACCGATAATCGAAGCCACCAAGCCTGCCGGGATCTCTTGCGGGTACAGCCACTGTCTACCAAGCCAATCAGAGAACAACATCAGTGCCATACCAATTAACGAAGAACAGATCAGGTGCTCTTTCGCACGGCTATAACCAAACAGTCTCGCCATATGTGGAGCCATCAAACCAATAAAGCTTAATGGACCCACCACCAGTGTTGCGCTCACGGTTAAACATGCCACCAGTACCAACAATAGAATTCGAGATCTTGATACATTGATACCAAGAGATTGCGCACTCGCCTGCCCTAATGGCAACACATCCAACCATCGCGTACAGAGAAAGCCTAACGAGATAAATACAACCGAAGATATCAGTAACGGAATGAGTGTTGCTTCGGTGACGTAATACGTTGAACCAGCCAACCAAGCCAGAACTTGATAACTTCGAGGGTCGCCACCTGCCAATACAAAACTCTGCACCGCGTTCATCAGTGCCGTTATCGCAACGCCTGTTAGTAGTACTCTTTCCGGTTGGAAGCCCGACTTTTGGTTAAGCACAACAATGATGCCCAAAGTACAGACCGCGCCAATAAAGCCACCGACATAAAGCCCAACCACGCTGCTTCCAAAGCCCGCAAAGATTGCGATAATCAAACCTAATGCCGTACCAGAACTGATACCAATCACTTCTGGGCTGGCCATTGGGTTGCCACTCAAACGCTGAACGATCGTACCAGCGACTGCCAACATGCTGCCCGCTAATGCCGCTGCCGTTAACCTAGGCAAACGCCATTCGAGCATTGCCCAGTCTTGAGTTTGAAATAACCAACGCCAACCTTCAGTTTGTACAGAGAACAAACTAAACACGACCAGCGACATCGCAATAAACAAGCTGGCCAATACCACTGAATGCTTGTTTAAGCGAGAAGCTACTTCCTTATTACGCGTTAATACAGTTTGTGTTTGTGACTGACTTTTCATTGATAACTTAGGCAGCAACCACAACAACAGTGGAGCACCTAACGCAGCCGTTGCAGCCCTGTCGGGACAAACATAGACATAATGCCCGGCAACTGTTGAATAAGCAGATCGGTAAGGCTTAACAACAAGCCACCTAACAGCATAGATACCAATAACTTAGGCACTAAACGGTGCACACCCATCAAGCGTGCTAACGCTGGTGCGGCTAAACCGACAAAACCGATAACACCCACAGCACTCACGACCCAAGCCGTTAGCAACACCGCTAAACCGAGACAAGCGACTCTCAATTCCGGTAACGAAACACCTAAACTCTTAGCGCCCTGCTCTGATAATTGGAGCAAACTCAATGGTTTTACGAACAGAAACGCCATGAGAGTCGCAATCACTAAGCGTGTAGCCAAGTACTGAACATCTTCCCATCCGGTTTGAACCAATGAACCAGAACCCCAAATCATTAAGCCACTCAGTTTGTCTTGGTTCATCATTAACAAGACTGTACTCACAGCGCCAAAATAGAGGTTCACGACCAAGCCAGACACAATCACGACGGTTGGAGACAAAGCACGTCGCCATGACAACGTAAACACCAAACCAATCGTAGTTACGCCACCAACAAGCGCCACTAGCGAATAAGACCACTCTAATAACCATGGTGCGTAAAGCGTCGCTAGCATCAGAGCAAAGCTTGAGCCACTCGCGACACCTAACGTAGACGGTGAAGCCAAAGGGTTTCTGAGCACCTGTTGCATCAAGACACCCGCCACTGCCAACGCTGCGCCAGATAACAACGTCGTGAATAACCTCGGCCACCAAGCCAAATGCAGTTTCACTGAATCAGGTGAAATGAAATCAGCGGCCCACAAGCTAGAAAGTCGGCTCAATCCGAACTGAGAGACAAATAGGTGTTGGCCTATTAACACCAGTGTAGAAACCAATAAAAGAGTCATAACACCTAACGAGAGAACTCTCATAGCACGTCTCCTTGGTTCAATTCAGAGACAATGAAGCGCGCAAAGCGTGTTGCAGAAGGTATCGCACCGAAGCTCCACACCGCTGGAACTTGTAACGCGGGGTAGCCCGACTCTTTCACAATGTATTGCCAAAACTGATTTACTTTAAGGCTCTCTTTAGTTCCTGCTGGCATTGGCGAAATAATCACGATTTGTCCTTTAACGCCAATAAGTTGATCGACACCAACCAAACTGTAACCCCAAGCGTTGGTTTGCTCTTTCCATGCTGATTCAAGGCCAATCTTGTTTACTGAGGCTTTGTATAGGCTGTTATCCCCAAAGACGCGAACGTGATTAGTGTCCATGAATTGCACCATCAACATTGCAGGAGCACTGTTGGGTAGCAGAGATCCTAAACGATCCATTTCAGTGTTCGCTTTCTGAATCAAAACTTCAGCTTGAGGTTGTTTCTCAGAGACTTCTGCTAGCTTTCGAGTAACCGTTTCTAGCGCTGACCAATCAACATCACCACTTCGGTACAAACCAATGGTCGTAACAGGGGCAATTTTGCTAAGTTGAGTCTCCAACGTTGAAAACATTGGAGAGAGTAATATCTTGTCGGGTTTGAGCTCATGAATACGTTCAAGGTTTGGTTGCGTTCGTAAGCCAACATCCGCAACAGTTGGGGGAATTTGAGGAGACTTTACCCACGAGTTGTAATCGGGTATTTGCGCGACAGCAATAGGTGTAACGCCCAACGCCAAAAGCGTTTCAGTGTGAGTCCAATCGATGGAAACTAATCGAGGTCGATCGCCATCATTCAACCCAGATGTATCTTGATTGGCTACCGCAAGTGGAGAAAATACCAGTACGCTCGATATGACGACTATTGAAATAAGATTACGAGTGACGTGCGAGCGATGTAATATTGATTGGAAAGACTGTTTAAGCATCATGCTGGCTCCAAATCACCAGGCATCGCGACTGGGTAACCCGCAGAGTGTTGAGTAATGTGCATAGGCACACCATAGATATCTTTCAAGGTCGATTCTTTGAACACCTCATCAACCTCACCTTCGACTAATAGCTCGCCACTATGTAAGGCAATAATGTGGTCGCAGAAACGTGCAGCCATATTGATGTCGTGTATCACAATGATCACGCCAATTTCCAATGTTTCACTCAGGCGCTTAATCAATGTCAGCATTTCAATCTGATGACCAATATCGAGCGCTGCTAAAGGCTCATCCAGCAAAAGGTATTTGGTGCGTTGAGCCAACAGCATCGCAAGCCACACACGCTGGCGTTCACCACCCGATAAAGTATCCACCAAACGATCAGCGTATTGCGTTGTGTCGGTAAGTTGCATCGCCTCTTCAACGTATTGCTTATCTTTACTTGAAAGTCGACCTAATAGGCCGTGCCAAGGGTAGCGACCAAAACTCACCAGGTCTTTGCCGGATAAACTGTCGGTTGCAGGTAAATGTTGAGGTAAGTAAGAAATTTGTTGTGCGAAGTCCTTATCAGACCATTTAGCGACTGGTTTATCTTTCAGGAAAATATCGCCTGAAGTGGCGTGCTGTTGCTTCGCTAGCAACTTTAATAAGGTCGATTTCCCTGAGCCGTTATGCCCAACCAAAGCGTAGATTTTTCCTTGTTCAAACGACACATCAAATGTCTTGAGCAATTGCTTATCCCCTACGCTAAAACCGAGTCCCTTTGCTTCGAGCATATCTTCAACCTTAAAACACATCATTCACTAAAGAATTAATGAAATACGAACATATTCATAAAATCATTAACAGACACGCTTTTATACACTTGCAAAAACGCTAACGCAAACGATTTTCATTTAGATTAAACTGAATGTCGTACCAATTTATCCCTATATTTTAAAGAGTTAGAAGATTAATTTAGAGAAGGCAATCTGACGTTGATTCAAGATCTTGTCGCAACGAAGTTTAAGCATTTATGAAAATGCGCTCATAAATAGATAGATGAGAAAGGCAGAGAGTTTCGTGTCTGTTAGGCTGTTTCCGAATATTCAGCCTAAAACGAAACGCTCATGACGTGATGATTGGGTTCGGTTTCAATCTCGACGATTGACCAACCAAGAGAAAGGTACAAAGGCGCAATATTGGTGTAGGCGTACAAGTTAGACGTTGAATCCTTCGAGGATTGAGATTGATAGTAAACTGGCATTTGTTCAACAGCTCGATTAATCAATTCACTTGCAATACCTTGGCCACGCCATTGAGCATCAACATAAACAGCATTAATCCAAACCACATCTCTTACTTGATGAGGTTCCTGAAAATGGGAATATGCCAAGCCACCAATGACCGCATTATCGCGAAGCACTATTATTACTGGAGGGAGTTGTACGCAGTCTTTATAGGTATCTTTAAACTTAAAATCCGACCATTCACTTTGAAACAAGCGCTCTAATTCACTCCAATATGGCGAACTTTCATCGCAATTTCTAAAGATTACTTTCTGCATGTTTCCGTCCTTTGAAAGGGAGTAATTTGGCCATCCTAGCCTTGGTTTATATCAGTGTAGGTAAAGTTACTCTTCTTCGTCGTAATGGTCTGCAGGGTCTTGATTGACCTCTTCGCCACACCCTAAGCATACGGCTTGCAAATCTGTTGGCATGACAATAATCAAACCACAAGGCGGGCATAAATCGCCTTGTTGAAACATCCTGCTATTCCTTCTACTTCATGGCTATTGCTTAGGGTACTTTTGCTTACTCGCTTCTAACCAGTCATGGATGACTTGGCGAGCCGACTCCGATGGCGGTGCATTTCGTTTCCCACAAATCTGGTCAATCTCAAACGGAAAGGCTTTGCTTGGAACACGACGTAGGCCAATGGTTAAGCGTTGAGGCTTGAGCATTCGAAACACCACATAGCGATCACTCATGATTCGATTGTGATAGACGCCAATACAATGTTTTTGTTCCACGCCCTCTTGTTCAAGGTCGTAGTAATCAGTAAGCGGATGAATATTGTCATTACCGAGTAAAGGAACTGGATAAGGGATGTCCATGTCCATAGGCCGATTTCCTTCTAGACGGCGTAACTGACGCTGTTCTGTCCACCTATCATGCAGTTGCTCAAACATAGCAAAGGAATTTTGACTGGTGATGGCGCGTAATGGATCGTCCATCTCCAAATCTTGACCCAGTAAAATCGCGTCTTGGAACATGGCCATCTTTGAAGGCGCATTGAGCCTTCCCTCTTCAACCATAGCAATACCTAATCGGCTGCCGGTTAAAAATGGATGAACCTGATCCAAACGCAGCGCTGTATAGCCTACTTTTGAGTAATGCTTAAACTTAAGGACTCGTCTTTGCAGCGGTTCGAGAATTCGAACAATGTGGTCAAGCTCGTCTCCAACGTTATAGTTAAGCTCTAGCTTATCGATAAATTTAAGGGTCGCTTTACTGCTGTCTAAGCCCAATTTGGCTAAGATTTTCTTTTGTCCTAGGCGACTCAGTTCCAATGCTTTCTTGTTATCGACACTGTATTTCATGCAGATTAACGCCAAGATAACCGGTCTTAACTCAAGCAGTTGTGCCGCTTCATAAGTGTTCGCAGCCAACCACAACATCTGGTATTGATACTCTGGGAAATCATCGGTGATCTCACGATAACGAGCTGGCAATGAATCTAACCAACGACCATTCACATCAAACTGCTCAACGAGGTTGAGGCTTAAACCAATACCACCATCGAGCGGTCGTCTACCATCTTCAAATACGTGAAAACCGACAAGTTTTTGAGACCAATCGCGGATCTCAATATCGTAGTCAAAGCCTAATGTTCGAGTTGGGATGGTGAGTAATGCTGTCATTAATACCTCTTGGTTATTGACGAGTTGGACTATCGAGCTTATCTAATAGCAAAAAGCGTAAAGATCGAACTCACTTCACTATAACAACCTTTTGTAAATTTCTTATCAATCAAAGCGATATAAATACGATAGTGCTTAGAAGAACATTGAATGATGATTTTATGCAATATGAAATCTCTTCGATATCATTTGTGCTAACAAAAACTATGCTTGTTATATAACTGATAACACGAGGCTTTAATTATGGAATACCGACATATTCTGGTCGCTGTTGAAATGTCCGACGACACTAAGATTCTGATTGATCGAGCGACCTTCTTCGCAAACAAACTAGAGGCTGGCATTTCGTTTGTTTATATCGACGGCACGCATGGAGAGATTTACCCTGAACTCGTTGATATTCAGGGAAATGAAGGCGATCTACCCATCAATGAAGATTCCGTTAAACATTTGAAAGAGTTTGAGGCCTACGCTAAACACCCAATCAAGCACATATTCGTGGGAACGGGAGATTTGAATGATAAGCTCAAAAATACCATCGAGGTAAATGGCGTTGACCTACTGCTATGTGGTCATCACCATGATTTTTGGCATAAAATTATTTCCCATTCGAAACAGATCATCGACACATCTCCAGTGGACATTCTAATCGTTCCAATGGATTAGATACTACCGTTCGAACTTTAAAACTTCCTGCATTGCCAGCCTCTATCGGTATTATTGGTTGGCTTACATCCCCTCTTATTTACCCCAATCCAACTGTCACCCACTTGCTAATTTCATTTGTGATCTTGTCGGCTTATCAACTCGTAAGCGTCTAATAATTAAAAAATTACGAGTGTAAGTAATGAAAAAGATTGGTCTCTATCTTTTTACAAACGACTTAAGAATCAACGACAATCAATTGCTCCATTGCGCTGCGCAGAGCGTCGATAAACTCATTTTTGTGATTGTCGAACCCACTTTGGTTCGTTTCTCTGCTGATTTCGCGAAAGAACAAAGTTATGGCGCGCATCGCCAGACCTTTGTTTCACAATCGATAACTCACCTAGAATCGAATTTAGTTAAGTTTGGTCAGCAACTTGTCGTGATTCACAGTAATCATTTAGAACCAGACGCAGCCGAGCAAACACTCAGCCAAATCATTGCTACACAACACGTCACCCATTTTTTCACCAATGCACATTGCGGTTACGATGAGCGACGATTGATTGATTCAGTTCACCGTCGTCACCCTGACTTAATAACATGCTTGCCACATCACTCCACCTTGTTTGACTCACATGAGCTGCCGTTTGAATTATCAAAAGTCCCGAGCTCGTTTACCAAATTTAGAAAGCTAGTCGAACACTTGGACGTTAATAGCGGTGAGACGGTTATTTCACGTTTACCGCAAGCAGTGACACTTGCAGCAACACCAGTATTGGCAATCCCACTATTCAGTTCAGTAAATTCAGAAAGAGCAGCAACAAACGATTATTTGGGTGGCGAAGACGCAGGACTAGCACATCTAGATAACTACTTCTCACATGATTACGCCCTTAACTACAAGCAGACTCGAAACGCATTTGACGGCATCGAAAACTCGACCAAGTTTTCGCCGTGGTTGGCACTCGGCTGCGTTTCGCCTAAAACGATTTATAGCCATTTGAAGCAGTTCGAAGCCGATCATGGCAGTAACGATTCAACCTATTGGATCTACTTTGAGTTGTTGTGGCGCGAATATTTCTATTGGAAGTGTTTGTCATTGGGTTCGTCGTTGTTCGGTGAAACCTCAAACCATAAACTCGACTCTTCAAACTCCTCAGCGACGTTGAACCTGAATTTAGCCAAATGGAAAAGTGGCAATACCAACTACCCGATTGTCGATGCGTGTATGCGCCAACTTAATGAAACAGGCTACATGTCTAATCGAGGAAGACAGCTAGCCGCTAGCTGTTTGATCTATGAACTAGGGACCGATTGGCGACACGGTGCAGCCTATTTTGAGAGCCAACTTATCGACTATGACATGGCATCAAACAGGGGGAATTGGGCTTACATAGCCGGAGCGCTGAGACCTCAGGTAAGCACTCAAACCAACAAGCAAAAGAATACCAACCAAGCACAACCCAAATCACGGCAATTTGATTTAGGTAAGCAAACGCATATGTACGATCCAGACCATACGTTTATCAACAAGTGGAATGCGAGCAGCAAAGAACCTGTCTTAACTAACAATCAGGATGTGTTATGAATTTCAAAACCGTGCGCCTTGTCTTAGGCGACCAACTCAATATCCAGCACTCTTGGTTTCAACAGGTTGATGACGACGTCATTTATATCATTGCCGAACTCAAGCAAGAGACTGACTACGTTGCATCGCACATCCAAAAGGTGGCCGCTTTTTTCTCTGCGATGGGCTACTTTGCCGACGAGCTCCAACAACAAGGTCATCAGGTACTCCACCTTACTCTCGATGACACGACTCAATTTGAAAATCTCGATGCTCTATTGCAACACTACGTCCACGAGTTTGCTGCTGAAAAGTTTGAATACCAACGGCCAGACGAATATCGACTACTCCAACAATTGGCAAAGCTGAAGTTAACCGGAGTAACCAAAGGCTGTAGCGATTCCGAGCACTTCCTGTTTCCGTTTGACGAGATTGAAACCCAGTTTCCTAAAAACAAACACATCATGATGGAACATTTCTATCGCCGAATGAGAAAGCGCTTCGACATTTTGCTAGAAGACGGAAAGCCCGTTGGTGGAAAATGGAATTACGATGCGAGCAATCGAAAGAAACTCAAGAAAAAAGACATTGAAAGCCTGCCTCAACCTCTGATGTTTGCCAACGACATTTCCGCGATTTTAGAACGCATCGAGCGTCATCAAGTTCAAACCATTGGTGAAGTTGGCGACCAATTATTATGGCCAGTTAACCGCGCACAAAGCTTGTCTCTGCTCGCTCATTTCTGCCAAGTCTGCTTACCGTTATTTGGGCAGTTTCAAGATGCGATGACGACAGAACACGATTCAAAATGGAGCTTGTATCATAGCCGCCTCTCCTTTTCGTTGAACAGTAAACTGCTAAGTCCCCAAGAAGTGATTGATGCTGCGTTATCAGCTTATCAAGCTCCTTCTAAGCCAAATGCACCCACTATCGATATTGCACAAATCGAAGGGTTTGTGCGACAAATTCTAGGTTGGAGAGAGTACATACGCGCCGTCTATTGGGCAAACATGCCTGCGTACGCCAATAAAAACCATTATTCAGCAACCAATAAGCTGCCCCATTATTTTTGGGACGGACAAACCGAGATGAACTGCATGAAGCATGCGATTGACCAGTCTCTTGAATTTGCTTACGCGCACCACATCCAAAGGTTAATGATCACTGGCAACTTCTGTTTAATCACGGGTATAGACCCTCACCAAGTAGACAGTTGGTACCTTGGTATTTACGTTGACGCAATTGAGTGGGTCGAAATGCCAAATACGCGAGGTATGACACTTTTTGCGGATGGCGGGATCGTCGGAACCAAACCATACTCTGCCAGCGGTTCTTACATCAACCGTATGAGTGACTACTGCAAAGGCTGTCACTACAAGATAAAAGAGCGCAGTGGCGAGAGTTCTTGCCCATTCAACAGCTTGTATTGGCGCTTCATGAACAAACATCGCGAGGCCTTAAATCGCAACCCACGCATGGGGATGCTTTATCGCTCTTGGGACAATATGGATGAGCAAGACCAACAAGCGATACTCGACACCGCAGAACAACGACTGACTAACTTGGAGAACTTATAATGGTGGAACAACTCAGATTACACATATTGGTCATTGGTGGCAGCGGCGGTATTGGTTTCGCCGTGGTTAAGCACCTATTGTCTGAGCTGTCTCGCTTTGACTTTCTCGATGTCCATGTCGACGCGACTTATCATTCACAACGACCAGAATTGGAAGATAACCGTTTGAATTGGCACCAAGTCGATGCCACCAACGAAGCTGATATTAAGCGCTTAAGTTCTGAGTTTGACCAACTTGATTGGTTAATTAACTGCGTGGGTATGCTCCACACTCCAGACCTGGGTCCAGAAAAGAATTTGTCCTCTATCGACCCAGAGTTCTTTTTTAAAAACATCTCGGTAAACACCCTACCTAGCTTATTACTGGCCAAACATTTCACGCCGATCCTCAAATCCAGTGATAATCCAAAATTTGCAGTGGTATCGGCCAAAGTCGGCAGCATTTCAGACAACCGATTAGGTGGATGGTATAGCTATCGCTCTTCCAAAGCCGCACTCAACATGTTCATCAAAACCATGTCGATTGAATGGCAACGTACATTGAAGAAAGGCACAGTGTTAGCGCTCCACCCTGGTACAACCGACACCGCTCTATCTAAGCCCTTTCAGGCCAATGTGCCTCAAGGTAAGTTGTTTGAGTCTAGTTATGTAGCTCACCAGTTAGTGGACATCATTCGAACCGCTACGCCGGATAAAAGCGGTCACTTCTACGCGTATGATGGCGAGCAATTGACTTGGTAATGAGTAGTACCACTCGCAGTAAATAATACCAATCGTAGTAACTAACAGGTCACCCTAGCTGCGTAAACGCTCGATAACTTCGTTAGAGTTTTTTGGTGAGTAGTAAAAAATAGAAAACCCAACAAAGCTATGACTCTGTTGGGTTTAGTAGTTAACTCGATGCTGTCGGATGAAACTAAAGCTGTTGGTTGAAACTAAAGCTGTTGGTTGAAACTAAAGATGTCGTTTCAACGAAGGGCACTCTGAGGATTCAGCTAAGGATCAAAACTGATCATTATTTTTACTATTACCGCTACTCAGCCCAATTGAACTTACTGTCGTCCACACCTTCTTTTTCTTCTTTAACACGCTCGCGTCGGTGTTGTTCTTCAATTCGCGCAGCGTCTATCTCTTGCATAATGGCTTCGATGTCTGCCAAATCGTCAGTTTCCGTAAACTCGCCCGTCAGTTTGCTATCTGGCTTTAAGTCGCCTTTCTCGTACAGCGCCCACATTTCCTTGGCATACTCGGTTTTCGCCAATTCGGGAGCAAACTGAGCGTAGTAGTCACGGATATTATTGATGTCACGAGCCAACAGCCACTCAGCATTGTTGTTCGCCGAAGCATCAACCGCTTGTGGTAAATCGATAATCACCGGGCCGTACTCATCCACCAATACGTTGAACTCAGACAAGTCACCATGGATCAAACCGACACACAGCATTTTAACTACGTAGGTCATCATCACAGCGTGGTCTTCGATCGCCTGCTCTGCAGACATCACGACATCGTTCAAACGTGGCGCAACGTAACCATCATCGTCAGTGACCAGTTCCATAAGCAGTACGCCATCAAAGCAACCATAAGGGACAGGCACACGAACACCCGCTTCTGCCAGTTTATATAAGGCATCCACTTCAGCACTTTGCCAAACCTTTTCTTGTTGTTCACGACCAAAGCCTGAGCCTTTTTCCATCGCTCGAGCGCGGCGGCTATTTCGGACTTTTCGGCCTTCACGATACGCGGTCGCTTTTTTGAAGCTGCGTTGGCTAATTTCCTTATATACCTTGGCACAACGGATCGTATCGCCGCAGCGCACAATGTACACCGATGCTTCTTTGCCACTCATGAGTTGGCTTGTCACCTCGTCGACTAAACCATCGTCAACTAAAGGCTGTATTCTTTTAGGTATCTTCATGCCGTCTTTATACATGAGTTACCTGACAGATAAAATATTAACTCGTTAAATGAGTGGTTATTCTCAATAGATTCTTAAATGAAGGGAGATTATGTGGGTTTTGTCTTATGGCGACGACAACGTTCAGAGCAATAAATCACCTCTTCCCAACAGCGTTGCCATTTCTTACGCCATGAGAATGGTTTGAGGCAAACGGGACATGTCTTGGTGGGTAGATGTGGTTTCTTGTGCATGACCGCTTCCTTGTCGATAAATCCATTAACCTATTCGTTGAGGAGAGATTCCCTATTACGCTCGTCCCTCACTTAGGGAATGACGGCGGTTATTCTAATCGTTCCTGACTCTAGTGAGTGACTACGGTGTTGTTACTAACAGCCCCCGACTCCGCCACCCTCGAGAAGGAGGAACGACTGAGTCGGGGATCTGCTTATCCAAACAGATTCGGCTTTATCTGAACTGACTCTGCTCAAATTCGACTAAGCCCGCTTAATCAGGTTAAGCAATAACCTTGTATTGCTTCTCCATCTCACTCACACCTAAGCCAGAGTGTTTTGTTACTTTAAGCTGAACAGGCACTCGCTCTTTCAATGCTTCAACGTGACTGATGACGCCAACCATCTTGCCTGATGCGTTCAAGTTATCCAGCGCGTTTAGAGCAATGTCCAATGTGTCACTATCGAGCGTGCCGAAACCTTCATCTAAGAACAGAGAGTCAATACTGGTTTTGTAGCTCACAAGATCAGAAAGCGCTAATGCCAGCGCCAAGCTCACCAAAAAGCTTTCGCCACCTGATAACGTTTTGGTATCACGCATAACATCGCCCTGCCATGTATCAAGCACTTGCAGCTCTAAACCATCATCGGCTTTACGTTTTAGCTCGTAACGACCATGCAAACGCTGTAGCTGCTTGTTCGCCAAGTACACCAAGTTTTCCAGTGTTAGACCTTGAGCAAACTTACGGAACTTGTCGCCGTTCTTAGAACCGATAAGTGAATTCAGACGTGAAATATCATCAAAGTCGACCTGTTGCTCGTCTATTTGCTTAAACAGATCTTGCTGATTACTGCGGTTCTGGCTATCCGTTTCAAGATTGGCAGAAATCGCGCCGATCTTTGTCGCATGGCTTTGTTGTGCGTTTTGGCATTCAGTAGTCGCTTCTTCAACTTGCTGTTGGTCTTGCTCTTGCCATGCTTTAGCATTTGCGTGGTTTTGTAGCTCCACTTGCGTCGCTTTGGCGGTGTTCAACCTAGCTTGTGCACTGACAATCGCTTCGTCCAAAGACTTCTTCAGGCTTTGAAGTTGAGTTCTAACCTCTTCATCCAACAACGCCGCTTCAAAATTTACCTCATCTTCGAATGGGCTCGTTTTCAGTGCTTCTAACCAAGCATTCGACGCTTGTGTGTAACTTGACTGCTTGCTAGTCAACTCTTCAGAGAAGCTAATGTGTTTGGTTTGCTCAGTTCGATGTTCCAGCTCGCAGCGGTTAAGCACCAACTGCGCGGCATCAAATGCATTTACCGCTTCGGTGACTTTTTGCTTCATCGCATTGCTGGTGGCTTGAATGTCTTTGTCACCAAACAACTCTGTTCTTTCAGCCGTTACACGAGTCAGTTCTAACACTAGAGACTCACTCTGTTGCGTCAGTGTCGCGAGCTCTTTCTCAACACTGCTTAGCTTGTCATCTAAAGTTTTCAATTCGGCATTTTGAGTAATCAGTTGTTTCTCAATATCGGCCTTTTGCTGTTTAGTTTGCTGCCACATGCTTGATGCTTGTGATTTAGCAGTAAACCAATCATCGATATGTTCAAGTTCAGGCGCTTCGATAGCCGTTTGAACAATGCTCTCTTTCAGAGCGTTCCATTGCTGTTCTTTTGCTAGAGCTATCTGAGCCACTTGTCCGTTCGTGCTGTGATTTTGCTTATTCAGATCCGCTAAGCGTTGCTCGGCCAACTCGAGATTAGACTGCGCCTTGTCAACCATAACACTTGCAGACAAGCGTTGTTTATCAGCTTCAGCATAGTGTGCTTTCGCATCAGCCAACGCCTTGAGTTGCTGTGAGCTCTGACTTAGTTGAAGTTCACACTGCTGAGCAAAGGTCGCGACTATAGCTTCATTGCCTAAATCGTTAATCGTTAGCAGCGCCAGTTCAGGAGCCGTGCCAACGAAATCCGATAAGCTCTGTTGAAGCTTGCCGACAACGCCTTGCCAATTCAATTGAGCCTGCTGAATATCCGCTTGTGCACGTTGGATGTCATCGTTAAGCGCCGCAATCATTGGGGCCAGAGAATCTAATTGCTGACGATGCTCTTGGCCTTCTTTTTTGATGGCCGTTAACTCTAGGTTTTCCGTTTCTTTTTGAGCAACCAAATTTGCAATATCTTGCGACTGCTCAATCGAATGGTCTGTTGAACCACACAGTGGGCACTCAGTTCCAGATTCCAAAGCCGCACGGTATTTCGCCAATTCGCCTTCTTGATCAATCAATCGCGTTAATCGTTCAAGAGACGTCTCTTTCTCTTTATATCGCTCGACTAACACTTCACGTTCTTTCGAAAGCTTGTCGACCAATTGGATGTTGGTCTGATGTGCCTGAGTTTTAGCGTGCAGCTGTTGCTGGGCATTTAGGAAGCCACGGTTGATCTCAAGTAATGAGTGCGTATTGCGATTCCAGTACTCCAACAGATCTTTTTGCGCATTCAATACTTGTTCGCTGGTGTTGCTTTGCAATGCTTCCCACTGTTGCTTTGCACTACTCTCTAACACAACCAATTCACTTAAAGTTTTGTCTTGCGTTGCTTTAGCGTCTTGCGCAGATTTGATGATCGTTAGCTGAGTATCAACCGCAGACAAAGTTTGCTTCGCTGAGTTTAACTGTTCTGCATGCTGACGCTCTAGAGTACGAACTTGCTCTACCTTTGCTTGCCACTGACCTAAGTATTTTTCCAGATGTTGGTCAGCTTGATGTGTATTTAAGTACTCAGTGCTGAGTTGATCTTGTTGCTTCAGTGCATCTGTTTTTTGGACCAAAACGACTTGTTGATTACGCTGCTGCGTATGTTGCTCGTTTAGCGTATTCGTTGCATTAACGGCCGCAGTTTGCTTATCTTTGAGTACGGCAATTTGGTTATCTAGCGGACGCACCAGATCGATGATCTTCTCTTGTTCTTGTTGCTCGGTTTTAACCTGTTCGACAATTGCACTGCTTTGAGTCAGTTTAGTTTGCGCGTCTTGCTTCTCTGCATCACGAACGGCAAGTAACTTAGTGCAGTTATCTAAATGAGCTTGAGTAGTGTTCACCTCTAGTTCGCAACGCTTTAAATCTTTGTGCATTGGGCGCAGCTTTTCAGCCGGTTCACTGTATGCCAAACGCTCTAGTGATGGTTGGTTACGGCCTAGTTTATCTTGAGCTGTTTTAAGATCGTGCTCACTGGTCGCGATAGTTTGCTCAGCTTTAGTCACGTCTTTCCACCAGCTAAGATGCGCTTGCCACTCTTTTAATTGCTCGGCTAAACGCTTCTGCTCGGCTTCTAGCGTTTCTCGTTCTGCGGTTAGCTCTTTGATTTGCTCTTCAGACAGTAAGCTCACACCTTCTGCTTTCGCTTTAAGGTGATTAAGCGACTCTTCACTCGACTTGAAATGATCGTAGATGCGCTCAGAGATCAGGCTATAGACTTCTGTACCCGTCAGCTCTTCAAGTAGCTCGGCACGGTCGTTAGCATTGGCATTTAAGAACGCCGCAAACTCACCCTGAGACAACATGATCGATTTAGTGAAGCGTGAGAAATCGAGACCGGTTACCTGCTCCACTAACTTGGTCTTCTTGGTCAGCATGGTCTCTAAGACTTTGTCGGTGTCCGCATCCGCAAATTCGCACGTTGGTGTTTGTAATGCGCCATCGTGTTTTCCACGCGCTCGCTTTTGGTGGAAGTTAGAGCGATACGTTTTGCCCTGCACTTCAAACTCCAGCTCAGCAAAACACTCACCCGTGCCACGCGTCATTAATTCATTGTTGCCCTTAGCGACGCTCTTTAAACGCGGCGTGCGGTGGAACAATGCCAAACAAATCGCGTCAAGAATGGTGGTTTTACCCGCCCCTGTTGGGCCAGTAATCGCAAACAAGCCATTTTCCGCAAACGGTGATTGGGTAAAATCGAGCTTCCAACGTCCTTTCAAAGAGTTCAGGTTTTCAAATTCTAGGCTTAAAATCTTCATACTGGTTACTCTTCTACTTTGTTTGGCGCTTGAGCGCTCTCAGACACTTCAACCATCACTTGTTTAAACTTCACCGTCATGCGCTCTAAACGCGCTTTTTCAGAATCGGTTTCAAATTCTTCTAAGGCAATACGCTTCGTAAACACGTCCATCGGGCTCAATTCTGACAGCGTTTCTGCCGACTCTTGCTCTAATGCTTGATTGCGACGCTCTCTTGCTCTGCGCAATTGAAGCACTTCCACATTCAAACCTTCGGTTAGTGTGCGCATACGCTCTTGAAGATCCGACAAGTAATCTTGCGCTTGCACTTCTATCGATAACCACACGCTTTGGTCGCTATCTAAGCCTATATATTGATTCAGTTGAGATTCGATCTCGCTCAAGTCGCCTTTGATTTCAGCTAGGGGTTGGAACGTTGGAACTGGCAATTGAGAAATGGTGCGCTCGCCTTCAACAAACTCAACCACACATACCTGCTTTTGAGATTTAAGTTCATCAAAGCTTAATGGTATTGGTGAGCCGCAGTAACGAATGTATTCACGCTTTGCCACCACTTGTGGACGGTGGATATGACCAAGTGCAATATAGTCTGCGTCTGGGAAGCCATCAGCGGCAAAACCATCAAGGTTGCCGACATAGATGTCGCGTACAGAATCCGATTGTTGAACACCCATCGCCGTTAAATGACCAGTAGCGATAATCGGCATGTGCTCTCTGTTTTCAAACGTCGCACGTTTTTCTATAGCGGCATCATAAACACTTTGGTAGTGCTGTTTAATCGCTTCGCCGAGTTGTTTTTGGCGTTCAACACCGGTGACACCCGCCTGGCTGGTCAACACATCGCGAGGGCGAATAAAAGGAATGGCACAAACCAGCGCTTCTACATCGCCGTTCTTGCCTTTTAGTTCAACAACCTGAGTCGCATGATCTTCATTGGTATTAGGAATCACGTCTGCGCCCATGTATTTGAGCAGCTGTTGTGTCTCTTTTAGCACAGACACCGAATCGTGATTTCCACCTAACAACACCAATTGACAGCCGATCTTGTTCGAGTCGACCACGAACTTGTTATACATCTCACGAGCGTAACTCGGCGGTGTGCTGGTATCGAAAATGTCGCCAGCAACAATGATCGCGTCGATGTCGTGCTCTGTAACTTGCTCAAGTAACCATTGTAAAAACCGTTCATGTTCATTCTTACGGCTTTTATTGTAGAAGTTTTGGCCAAGATGCCAATCGGACGTGTGAAGAATCTTCATTGCTGCTCACTGGAAGTCTGTAATCCCTTTAATTTATCAAAATACCGATCAACTACCAAATGAGTTAGCATTATTTACCGTTTATAAGCTTGTGAAAACCAACTAATTTCAGGCTTTGGATCAACTATGCCCATAGCGTGACCAATCATTATTTTTGACATAAAAAAACCGCTCAACGTTAGAGCGGTTTTAGTTGTCTCTGGCCTAAACTATACGCCGTAAATTACTTAATCTTTATTTAGCGAGATTCAGCGAGACTAGCCAAGTAGTTATTCGTTAAATAAAATCCGCTGAACTTGTCAATAAAGTCCGCTGGAACGGTTTTATCGGTCAATCCAGATTCAATCAGAGCCGCTTGCCAACTCTGTACTTTCGGGAAGCTTTCTAGCATCTCGAAGCCTGAACGCTCTTTAATTACAAATGCTCGGTGTAACAGTGGTAACCAAGCGATGTCGACGTTAGAGATGTAGTCCCCTTTAAAGAACTCAGTATCACCCAGTTTTTTCTCTGCCTTTAGGAACGCCTTTTGTAAATTGGCTAAGCGTGTTTCAAATGTCTCTTTGTCTTTACTCGCCATGGTGCCGCACTGTGGCATGTAATGTTTGCTCGCTTGATAAGACCAAGCACGGTCGAGTGCTTTCTGCTCGGGTGAAACCTCTTCAATAGGCGTATATTTATCGTCTAGATATTCAACAATTGCATCAGATTCAAAAAGGACGGTGTCGTTCTCTGTAATTAATACAGGTACCTGCCCGTTCGGTGAGATATCCAAAAACCACTGTGGTTTGTTATTCAGTTCAATGTACTCAATTTCAAACGGGACGTTTTTCATTACTAGTGAACCCATTACACGTTGAACAAATGGGCAGTTTTTAAAGCTAATCAATTTAGTCATTTTTGGCTCCGAATCGGGTTAATAATTTCTTGTTACACCCCTAAGACGAACCCAAAATTCAAAAGACGAAGAATAATTCGTTATTTCACGAAATAATTTAATTTGTTGTTATCAGGGCGTTTAAAACCAACAAAGAAATGCGAAATCTTTGCAAAGAATAGTTAATAGCTAGGGAGGCGAGACGGAGGGATACAGTACTAATTACTAATTACTAATTAACGAGCTAACAAGCTAACAAGCTAACAAGCCGTACTTTCCCCCACCAGCATTCAACTGATGAGGAGAAGTTAACGAAAGCAGAGCAAAACTAAACAACCAAAGATAGTGCAATAGATGCCATGATCACTCCTACAACAAACTCCAACATCTTCCATGATTTCGGGTTCTTAAACATTGGAGCTAAGAATCGTGCACCATAGCCAAGTAAAAAAAAGAACACGAATGAAGCCGATACTGCACCTGCACCAAACAACATTTGATTTGGTTGATATTGTGTAGAGATAGAACCCAGCAATACCACAGTATCCAGATACACATGCGGATTAAGCCAAGTAAACGCTAAGCACATGGTAACTGCTTTGGTTAAAGAGTTTTTGGTTTCGACACCGGCTTCTAAGGCATGATTTTCGGTAAATGCTGAGCGAAAGCTCAAGAATGAGTAAACCCCTAAAAAGATAGCCCCACCGTAACGAGCAAACTGCTCAATTTGTGGAAACTGATCAACGATTGCACCAAAGCCCATCACACCAAAGCTGATCAGTAATGCATCTGAAATCGCGCAGACAGCACAAATAGCAAACACATGCTGATTCTTTAAGCCCTGTTTAAGAACGAACGCATTTTGAGAACCGATCGCGAGAATAAGCGAAAGCCCGAGAGTAAAACCTGCAAAATAAGTCGGCATCAAAGGTTAGCCTCTTAACGTAACTCAATACTCATGAAATGACTGTGCGGGTCTAACACATAATTAGCAAAAGGTTCACAGTAACCAAAGCCAAATTTTTGATACAAATTACGCGCTGGCTTAAAGTAGTCTTCCGATCCCGTTTCTAGGCTAATACGTCGATATTGGCGAGCGGTTGCCGTATCCAAAACGTGCTGCAATAGCTTGCTTGCGACACCGGACTTTCTTGCAAACTGCGAGGTTCTCATTGACTTCAGTTCAGCGTGTTGTGTATCAAGCTCTTTAATGGCGACACACCCAAGCAGTTGGCTGTCTTTCCAAGCACTGAAAAAAGTAATCTCTGGCGACTTGAGCCCATCTAGATCCAGTGCATGAACGCTTTCGACTGGCGATGTCGCATACATATCAGCTAAATGCTCTTCGAGTAGCTCAATAACCTCTCCACCCGACAAATCATCAATTTTTATTTCCATAACTCTTTAATTATCCTTAATAATTTTTTTATCCGTTTTAGATACAGTAAAATTACGCTACCCTCAAAAAGTTGCGTACGGCACACTTTAATCACATAATCTCGTGACGCTTGCCGTGTTAGGTATCTGATAGCTTTGTCGATATACAGCAGTCACAATTTATTTACGACACCACCATTTATTTAAAGCACCTGTTTTTGGTGAGAGGATATGTAGTCAGATCTATATGAGCATCCAACTAGATTTAACCACAGCCACCCCTAGGCAGAATTTCGACTCTGCACAGGGCTATATTACGCTGCAAGACCACCGTGTCATCGATGTCGACGAAAACATTGCAAAAATCTTCGGTTACAGTTGCCGTGAAGCACTTCTCAACAACGTCGATTTTGTCTACTCATTAATACCCAAAGATTATCACGGCTCTGTCCGTGAACGTTACCTTTCTGCGATTAAAGGCCAACTGGGAAAGGGAAAGCTCTATAAAGATATTCCGGTGAATAACCGCCTTCTCTCGCTGTTTGGCCTTGCTCAAGCGGTCAGAGTCAACGACCGCCCCGCTCTTCGTGTAATGATCATAGATATTACCTCAGTTGTTGCTTCAGAGCGTAAACATCAAGAAAAAGATCGTATGTACCGGACTTTACTCAATAGTTCGAAACAGGGTGTGCTCGTCCACCAAAATTTCAAGCCTCTAATGGTTAATCAAGCCTGGGTTGAAATGCAGGGTGCCAAATCGATAGAAGCAGTGCTCGCCATGGACTCAATCATTTCAATTATTCCGCCGGACAGTCGTATCAATGCCATGAGACGCAGCCAGAGTATTCTTGCCGGTGATACACCAAGCTTCAGTTCTGTGGTTGAAAACCAATGCTTTGACGGGAGTAAAAAACACTTCAACATCTACGACAACATCATTAATTGGGAAGGCGAGAAAGCGATTCAAGTGGTGATAGAAGACGTTTCCGACAAGGTGATATAGAACAAGAGCTACTGCACCGCGCACTTCACGACGAGCTAACACAAGTGTTCAGCCGCAGTGCCATTTACGATTGGTTAAAAAAGCCGTTAAAAGAACAAACTGAGATGTCTTGTTTACTATTGGATATTGATGACTTCAAAAAGATTAATGACCAATTTGGACACAGTGTTGGTGACGATGTGATTCGTACTCTCGCGAATACCATCAAGAAGCACGTCAAAGCCTTGAACGGCGTGGTTGGCCGTTGGGGAGGTGAAGAGTTTATCGTCTTCTTTCCAAAAAACCGAACGACTCATGGAACCATTCTCAACACGGCATACTCACAAGCAAAAATTGTTGGTCAACGTATTTGCGAAGAATTTCGAACCCATCAATTCTTGGGATTTAATCGCACCAAGTTTCAATCAAGCGTCAGTATTGGCATTACCGACAGCTGCATCGTTCGTACCAACAACTCCCTAGATACGTTGATTCGAGTTACAGACGACGCGCTCTATCGTGCTAAATCCAACGGAAAAAATAGAGTCTCAGTAAACCACGAAGGTGCATGTATAGAGTGTGGCTCGTGAAACAATTGCTAAGCATCAAGAAAAGGTCATTTAAGCTTATAAGTTGACCCAAGATTTTCTTGTTATTTTTAAGTTCTAGTTTACTATGCGCCACCCCAATTTTTTCAGCAAATGCTGCAGGCAAACATGTCCGCCAACGCACTCTATACCGACCTATCCGGTTACTATGATTTAATGTGTGTCGATATTGACTACCAAGCGCAGAGTGACTGCGTTCGTAGGTTACATCAGATTTTTGGAAATGAAGGAAAAACACACCTCGACCTTGGATGTGGCACTGGACCACACGTTCGCCATTTTATTGATTACGGCTATCAAAGTAGTGGCCTTGATCTGAATAAACCAATGCTCAACATTGCTCAAGTTCGTTGCCCTGAAGCTAACTTTTCAGTACAAAACATGAGTAACTTTGAGGTCTCAGAACCGCTCGATCTTATCACTTGTTTCTTGTATTCCATCCATTACAACGACGGTATTGAGAGACTAAAAGAGTGCATTGCAAGCGTGCACCGAGCTTTGAAACACGAAGGTGTCTTCTGCTTCAACGTGGTTGATAAAGAGAAGATAAGCAATGACTTGTTTGTTCGACATACAGCCAACAAAGAACATGATGACTTTACCTTTCGCTCAGGTTGGTACTACTCCGGCGAAGGTAGTAAGCAAATGTTAAAGCTAAGTATCGAAAAAACGACTGCGGGTGAAACTCAAGTATGGAATGACGTACACCCTATGGTGGCATTCTCGTTTAAGGAATTGATCGAGATATTGAAGCCCTACTTTGAGGTTCATATTTTTGAGCACGATTATGACAAGCTGCTGCCTTGGGATACCAAATCAGGTAATGCTTTGGTCACTTGTGTAAAAATCTAGGTAAGCCAATTCCAAACGAATTAAACCGATACAAGCACACAAAAAAGAACCCACACTCGCCGTTCTCTTTATAGAGTATCGAGCCAATGTGGGTTCTTCGTTTCTATATGTATCTTCCTACCAAATCAAACACAGATTGATTAGAAGTCCGCTGTCATCCCTACGTAGTAAGTACGTGGATCTTCAACATAACCCATACTCTCTAGCTCTTGTGATACAGCTTCATCAGTCAAGTTAGTAATGCCTGCACGTACTCTAACTGAATCATTAATGTTGTATACGCCACCAATGTTTAAAGTAGTGTATGCATCTTGAGTCAAATCAGTTTCGATATTACGCTCTCCACGGTAACGCGCACTAATAAAGGCATTCAGATCGAAAGTTGGGCTCCAGTTCAGTTTAACTAAGCCTGAATGCTTGTAACGCTCAAGCAGTTCTTCACCCGTTGACTTATCTTCTGTGTCTAAGAACGTGTAGTTACCAGACACGCCCCACTCATCGGTAATCTGGAATTGACCCGTAAGTTCGGCACCTTGAACCACCGCCTCAGATACATTGGTATAAGTACGCTTCCCTTTCACATAGCCAGTAGAACTAGAACTGTCTGCGCATCCTTTACCCGATTCAAACACTCCGCCGTTCTCGCAGTACGTTTCATCGCGATCAATAAGGTCATTGATTTCGTTGCGGAACAAGGCACCTTCAACATTCCAACGTGGTTGGTTGTATATTGCTGCAATTTCATAGTTCAAGCTCGTTTCAGGCTTCAAGTTTTCGTTGCCATATAAATCGCACGCTCCCTTACAGCTATTAACTGTGTAGTCGGCTTGGTTTTGAGTCAGCGAAGGTGCTTTGAAAGCCTTACCTACACCACCTTTGATGATGAGGTCATTAGTCGTTTGGTGAACTAAATACACACGCGGGCTGAATTCTTCACCGTACAATTCGTGCTTATCTAAACGTCCACCAATGGTTGCGGTGAGTTGTTCAGTCATCAACCACTGGTCTTGAACAAACAAAGCACCTTGATACGCTTCTGATGTACCGTTGATCAAGTTTTCTTTGTTGGTTAATTCGCTCAACTGGTAGTCCATACCAAAAGTTACGGTGTGACTATCACCAAGATAAGTCGTTGCTGACGCTTCTACTATTTGAGTTAGCTCTTCTACATCGCTACTGTAATTGTTACCTAGATCAGCGGCATCGTTGTCTGTCACGTTTTCACGAGAGTAACGAACTTGTGTGTCACCCCAGTTCCAAAAACCGCTGTGTGTAATCGCTTGACTGTTACGTACAACATTACTATCCACTAGGTTCGAACCTGTAGCGTGTTCTGCTAAACCATCACGTTTATCGTCACTATAGCCAAGGTCCAAATCAATCGTCTGATTGTCTGTCATATTCCATGTCAGGTTGGCAAGCAAACTTAAAGTGTCGCGTTCCTCTAGAGCGGTAATATTCTCACGACCATTACCTGTATATGGTTGCCATGCGTCACGCGAGGTTTGATTTAAAGAAAAACGCGCAAATAACTCATCATCAATCAATGCACCGGACGTGGTAAAACCAACAGAATATTCTTCCCCACCATTGCCGTCTAATGGAGACGAAGTGTCCATGTTAATCGTTGAGCTCCAATCATTTTCTGGAGCTTTGGTGATGATGTTGATTGTGCCACCCATACCATCTGAACCGTAAAGTGCAGACATTGGGCCGCGGATAATTTCAACACGTTCGATTGACTCAGCTGGAATAGTCGAGAGATCGAAATCGTTACCACGAATGATGGCACTTGCAGAGCTTAAGCGACGGCCATTCCCCATGATAAGCGTATAGTCTGAATCCATACCACGAATAGAGATCATCTGACGGCCAGCACGTGTGCTATCAAAATCAGATTCCACACTCGTTGATTCTGCAACGATGTCAGCCAAAGTGATTCCAGGGCTGTCTTCGATGTCTTGAGCGGTGATAACCGACATTGAAGCTGGCACTTGTTTTAGAGCCATTTCAGTACGAGTTGCCGTAACAACCATTTGCTCATCTGTCGCTTGCGCTTCTTTTTGCGCTAACACGTTAGCCGATAGTGAGGTGCAAATAACAGCTACTGCGACCGAAAGGGGTTTACGAATCATAAGAGGTTTGCGAACTATAAGGTGCTTGCGAACTAAAAGAGGCTTGCGAATCAACAGAGATTTCTCAGACATGATATTTATTCTTATATGTAATTAGTAATGATAATGGTTTGCATTAAACAGTCAGTTATCACTCCAATCAACGAAAATTTCATGCTGAAAATTCATTATGATTATTCATTTATCAAATAATGCAGACAAAATATATTCAATTCATTAGCATTGAGCCCGTAACATTCATGTGCCAGATAACTTAGGAGTATGTCTCTTTAAATAGTTCACGAATCCAACGGCACATAGGGTCATTGTGGAAACGTTTATGCCAGTAGAGATATACGTCTTCTGATGGGCTCCTGATCGCTTTGGGTACGCGTTTACAAACGAGGTTTCTCTGTTTTGCTGCTTGTTGAGCGAAAGGTGTCGGCAGGTGAAAGATGATATCGGTCGCTTCAGCCATATCTGGAGCGACGTTAAAGTTAGACAGTTGAATCGGTATCGATAGCTGACGCTGCTTATCGATCAAGCCCAAATCTTTGAAACGACTTTCAATCGAGAGCTTCTTATCCCCTTGCAGTGAGATCTGGCCGAGTTGGCTACTCAATAAATCATCAACGGTGATCTCTTTATCCGCCAGAGGGTGGTCTTTGCTCATCAATAACCGATAGTCGCGACTGATTACGAACATTCGATACAAGTTTTGTTCAGAACTTAATGGTTCATGCGTCGACAATACAAAGTGCGCATCACCTGATAACAGAGGTTCAAAGTGTCGTTTAGGAATCGAGTCGATATCGACAACCATATTCGGCGCTTGCTTGCGGATTTGTGCCACCACTTTTGGTAACAAATGCGAGACTTGCGGAACCAAGCCAAAGAACCGAACGGTACTATTGCTCGTCTGCGGTTCAAATACGTCTCCATGTACCAATTTCTCAAGGCGTGTGAGCACAGAGTTGAGGTCTTGCTTAATGACTTCTGCTTTCGGAGTTAACTCATACCCATAGGCTGCGCGGACTAACAAGTCATCGTTGAATACCGTTCGTAGTTTTTGTAGTGAACGACTCACCGTCGGTTGGCTCATGCCTAGCGCCAAGGCTGTGTTTGATACGTGCTTCTCTTCAAGAAGGTGTTTAAGAATAACGAGTAGGTTAAGGTCGACCTGGGCAAGATTCATTATAAGGATATTCAAAATACTGAAGATTCAATATGCGTATAGTGCTATTTCCCCAGAATTAATACAATTGATAATCACTCTTACTTTGATGTCATACAATGTGAAGTGCCGAATTTGATGCTAACTAAGTTTTTGAAAGGCTTATTTGGGTGACTTTAGACACAAAAAAAGAAGCCAAATGGCCTCTCTTTACCCTATTCACTCTCGCTACTATTTTCGTTAGCGCTCAACACTCGGCGAATAATAAGCGTCCAACAGTGAAATGAAATTCCCTCTATCAAGTTCGCTAAGTTGATTAATGCCAGCCGCTGCTTTTCTTCCTCCGCCAGTTACAAAGCTAGAGCAAATTTCATCTGCGCCTGTTCTATTGGATAGTGGTGCTCTTAGGCTAACAGTATAAGATTCGCCATCTTGGTTTTTCGTTAATACTGCTTGCGCTCGGTTTGGATCTTGATTCACGATCTCATTGCCAAATACACCGCTGATACGTCTTGCCCAAGTCTCACCGGGCAGTTCAAACACACGTGCGACTTTACTTTCATAAACAGGGGCAAGGTTTGATAGTTGCTGGCGGTCATTTTGGTAAGCAGCTCGTAGTCGATAAAACACCGAGTCTGTGTCATCAAAAAGATCAAACGGATTCGGATATTGATAAAGGGTTTGGTAGAGCTCAACTGGCGTGAAGTGCAAATCGCTCAGTGATGTACCGTAGCCGTTGTAATTAACCAAGGTACCTAGCTCTTCTAAGAACTCAATTTGTGATTGTTCGAATCCATTTTCATCAGCTAACTGTGCGGCCACTACTTTTAAATTATCACCAAAGGCCGCCGCGATTGCCCAAGCTACGTGTGCACCATTTAGCTTCCGGTTAATCAATAAACTCGTGCAACTCTCTGCCGAGGTGTCTATCAGAGTGTCTAAATGCTCAGAGGTTGGCACGTCCCCTGTTCGATGGTGATCGCAGTAAAACACATCGATGTTGGCATCTAACAGTGAGTGCAATGCTGGCAGGTTCTTCTCCATCGACACATCAAGAACGGTAACGGAAGAGACATCATTTGGAGTGCCCGGATCTATGATTTGACTGGCAACTTGAGAAACCAACTTAATATCACGCTTTACACCGGTGACGAGCACGCTTTTTCTCGGTTCACTTAATCGCAGTTGTAACAACGCGATGATGCCGTCTGCGTCTCCATTGAATACGTCGTAGTGCATGCTATTCCTCTTCCGTAAGATTTAACGTTTATTTGAAACGCGCCAAAGATATGGCTCACGTCAATGCGTTCGTTCATCGTTAGTCTGTCATTATTTTAGTTTTATTCCACAGATACTTAAGTCTATTTTGTAATGCCTTATTCTTATTTCTATCGATTCAGGCACTTGCCTATCCTTCAGGTATAAAAAAGGCGCGAATAATTCACGCCTTTGTTTTCTATGAACTCACGTCTTTGGTTTCAAATGATTCACATATTTGGTTTATAACTTGCTCTAGAAATCTTATGACGTCTTGAACTGCGCTACCGCTTGATCCATATCGTTCGCTTGCTCGGCTACTTTATCGACTTCGACCAAGCAATGCTGCGCCGAAGCGTTGTTATCATTCGAGATGGTATTCAACTCAGTAATTGAGTCACTCACTTGTGTCATTACGGCACCCTGCTCTTCAATCGCTGAAGCAATACGTTCTGAGTTGCCTTGAATGCTTTCCATATCACTCAAAATCAGTTGCAAGCTTGCATCCAGTTCTTCTGAATCTTTAAGTGTCAGCTGGCCTTGTTGGTTACACTCGCCAATCTCTGTCATAGAAGCATTCATTTGGCTCTGGATTGCAGTGACTACACTGGTGATTTCAGTGGTTGATTGGTGCGTTCTGCTTGCTAACGCTCGGACTTCATCCGCAACAACGGCAAAGCCACGACCTTGCTCACCAGCACGAGCGGCTTCAATGGCTGCGTTCAGTGCCAATAAATTAGTCTGTTCCGCAATACCTTGGATAATGTTAACGGCACTACCAATTTGATCGACATGGTGATTCAAAGAACTAATCGAATCTTGGCTACTTGAAAGGCGTTCAGACAACTGGGTAATGTTATTGATGGTATCAACCACCACTTCACGACCTTTATCGGCATTCACTTTCGCTTGATGAACGCCTTCAGCGGCAACCGATGTACTTTCTGATATTTCCCCAATAGTCAGTACCATCTCTTGCACTGAAGTTGTCATTGTTGAGGTGTGATTTGCTTGAACTTCAAACTGTTTGATGACCGATTCAAGCTCGTCATGCATGCTCGACGTACTTTGTGTCAACTGATGCGACTTAGATTGAGACGTTGCTATCAACCCTTCAAGCTGATCTAGCAGTTGATTGAAGTATTCGCCTAGCTTACCGAGTTCGTCTTTGCCATTCTCCGTCGCACGAATAGACACGTCGTTCGAGTCGACAATATTACGGATCACAGTAAGTAGAGATTCAATCTTACCGATGATTGAACGTACGATTAACCAGCTGAATAGAATGATCGCCACTAACAGTGTGACGCAAAGGGTGTTGTTGATCAGCGATAGTTTATCCATCTCTTGCTGTGCCTGTTGATCTAACACGGCCGAGAATTCTTTGAATTGAGTCTCGATAACGTGCGAACCTGTGCGCGCTTGCCCTAGTAACCCTTCGTTATGTTTTAACCCTATCACTCGTTTCTGATCTACGACTTGACGAGCTGCTTCTATCAAAGCAGCTGAGCCACCCGCATTAGAAGTAATAGACAGAACACTTGGGTCGAACTCACCCTTCTCGATCAGATCATTGAAGAGATACAGCTCAATTTTTTGTTCAGCACTCGCGGTGGCACTGATGTTATCGAGTACAGCATGAAATTCCCCTAACAAGCCTTTGTCTCGTGCTAGTCCATACACTTGGCTGGCTTTAACAAGGTTAACAAAGCTTGTGTGGTACGTTTCGATATCTTCACGCAAATGCGTACTGTTGGCCAAACCCAGATCATTCAGCACAGCATTAAGCCCAGATTCAGACGCTAAGAATTTTTTGTAATTTACGTCGAACTTGTCGAGGTATTTCAGATCACTGCGAAGTAAGAAATCTTTCTCGTTACGACGAAGGTTGAGCAGTCGCACTTCAAGTTCTTTGGTAATTTGTTTGGCTTCGCTCATTTTAGCGGTGGTGTCCGCAAATTGAGAGGTGGTAAACAACAATGAAATCATGCCGAAGATGGAGAACACCCCCAACGAATAGAGCTTTTTCTTTATATTCATATACATGGCTCGTCTTTACTAAATTAACTATAAGTATCTAATTGATCGCATCAAAGCATGGATATACGGCTAGTGCGATCGAGTTATTGTTATGATTTTTTATCAGTAATGGGGTTGAGTTTTTGCAGCGGCCCTGCCCGCCAGTAGTGACATCATCAATACATTCAAACAAAGAAGACCCAACCCATTAACGACAGATCAATCAATAACACATTTTCGCTACATGTACATTAATAGAATTATAAAACTGAGAGACAGATATTTGACGGGGTATAAATAGCTGAACGCCTTACTATTAAGGCTTTGAATTAAAACAGCTTGGGCAATTATTGATCTGACGGCTGTGAATGACATTTTTTTGGCTCATCAGCGGAGCAAGAACGAAGAGCAATATTGGGAGGTTTTGACTTGTTTTTGAAACGGTGAGTCCATCGATTAGTGATTGTATAGTCGAGAGAAAACGGCGAAAAAATGGACCTACTCAATTCGAGTCAGGTCCATTTTTAGATTTCTTAATCAATTGCTTTGCAGCTAATAAGTTAGGGTTCGAACTTAAGGCTGACTAAAACGCTTTTACCATCTTAGATAGGCACTTTAGTAATACCGCTTTCTCATCTTCTTCGATGTCTTGCGTTAATTCATTAACTAGGTTCAAGTGAAGCTGATTGTGGTGAACGTGAATCTTCTGTCCTTCATCAGTTAATGCAACCACGATTGCACGACGGTCCGTTGGGTGTTCATGGCGTTCAATCAATTCGGCTTTAACCAGCTTTTCGATTTGAACGGTCAATGTACCCGTGGTGATGCCCAGCTTTTCAGCGAGCTCTTTCATTCTTAACGCGCCATGCATACCAAGTACTTCAATAGTGTGTACTTGAGCCAGGGAGTAACCCGTCTCTTTGACTACAGACTGTTCCCACGAAGACATTTTATCGTAGAACTCAGTCAGTATTTGGTTAAGCTGTTCTATATTTCGCATGGTCGTTTGAATGCACTTCAAGAGTAAGATGATTAATCTTATCAAACTTGGAGAGCATTTGTTTATATTCAGACACGGTTTTATCACTGTTTGATTCAAGAGTAATTGCTGCTGAATAGTGATGCCCACTCACCTTCCACATATGGAAATCGGTGACCGACGCATAAGGCGTTAAGGTTTCGGTCACTGAGTCGCGATAATCTTGGTGGATATTCTCATCAAGCAGGATTGGACTGGTTTGTTTCATAAGGTTCATCGTCCACTTAGCAATCACAAATGCGCCAACCATTCCCATTGCTGCATCTAACCAGTTCCAACCGTAAAACTTACCAAACAGCAGCGCAACAATGGCCAACAGTGAAGTCAACGTATCCGCCAACACATGCATGTAGGCTGCGCGTAGGTTATGGTCATGATGGTGCTCACCATGCTTATGATTATGGTCGCTGTCGTGATCATGGCTATGTGAATGACCGTGATTCTTACTATGATTGTTACTATGATCGTGGCCATGCTCGTGTCCGTGATCATGATGGTGATCGCCGAGTAAAAACATACTCACCACATTCACAGTTAAACCAATACAGGCAACGATGATCGCTTCATTGAACTGAATCGCTTGTGGGTTAAATAAACGATGCACTGATTCCACCAGCATCAATAATGACACAATACCCAATGCAATCGCGCTGGTGTAGCCCCCTAACACGCTGACTTTGCCAGTACCAAACGAGAAACGTTCACTCTCGGTATGTTTCTTCGCATATCGGTATGCAAATAAGGTGATACCAAACGCTGCAGCATGCGTTCCCATGTGCCAACCATCGGCAAGCAATGCCATTGAACCATAAATGGTACCCGCAACGATTTCGACAACCATGGTAACGACGGTCAATAACAGGACATAGAACGTGCGTTTCTCACCTTGACTGTTATGTGAAGAAAAGTTGTGTTGGTGACGTGTTGGAAAACTCAAAATGGCGTCCTTAGCTGATGTTTGCGGTTAGATGATCGTTGTTAATAAAAGCCCTTTGATTGACAAGTAATTAGACAATCAAAGCAATTGGTTGAAATTTAGTTTGATCATCAAACTTTGTCAACGGCGAATTTGATTTTCGAAATGGGACGAAAATGAATAAGGCTCACTTAATCAAGAAATAAACTCTGGGCAGGTCTCTGATTTTGAGTAAAACACTAGCCCTAATCACGGCTCCACTATTCCTCTAAGTAACTAGAATTCATACCCAGTAGTCCTCTGAGTTAATACAAAATTGGTATTTTCTTTCTAAACAAATAGAAACTAAAGAAAGGACATTACCTTGACTAAATTAACCAAAACCGTGTTAGCAATGAGCGCACTCAGCGTTGCTCAAGGCGTCGCTGCGGCAGACCAACCGAACATTCTTGCTATCTGGGCAGATGATCTTGGTTACTACAACACTAGTGCATACAACCGTGGAATGATGGGCTACGAAACGCCTAACATCGACCGTATTGCTAACGAGGGTGCTATTTTTACGGATATGTACGCACAACAATCTTGTACGGCTGGCCGTGCTTCGTTCGTGACTGGGCAACACCCTTTCCGTACCGGCCTACTTACCATCGGTATGCCAGGTTCTTCGCATGGTATTCCTGACTGGGCTCCTACCATTGGTGATGCTCTTAAAGAAGAAGGCTACGCGACTGCGCAATTCGGTAAAAATCACTTAGGCGATCAAGACAAACACCTTCCTACAAACCATGGTTTTGATGAGTTCTTTGGTAACCTTTACCACTTAAACGCGGAAGAAGAGCCTGAAACCTACTTTTACCCAAAAGACCCAGAATTCAGAAAGAACTACGGGCCTCGCGGCGTTATCAAAGCAACCTCTGATGGCAAAATCGAAGATACGGGTCCACTGACTCGTGCTCGTATGGAAAACATCGATGAGGACTTTACCGAAACGGCTATCACGTTCATGGAGAAATCTGTAAAAGAAGATAAGCCGTTCTTTATCTGGTACAACTCGACTCGTATGCACGTTTGGACTCGTCTGAACGAGCATTACAGCGGCATTTCAGGTCAAGGCATCTACGCTGATGGTATGGCTCAATTAGACGACAACGTCGGCGCGTTGCTTGATACTCTTGAACGCTTAGAAGTTGCAGACAACACGATTGTTATCCTTTCTACCGATAACGGTGCAGAAAAGTTTACATGGCCTGACGGCGGTACATCTCCTTTCCACGGTGAGAAAGGCACAACTTACGAAGGCGGCATGCGTGTTCCACAAATCGTGAAATGGCCTGGTGTAATCGAACCTGGCTCTGCGGTTAATGCGCTAATGTCTCAAGAAGACTGGTTACCGACACTAGCGGCAGCTGCCGGTAATGACTCTATCGTTGAAGACCTTAAAGAAGGTGTTTCTCTAAATAATACAGATTGGCGTGTTCACTTAGATGGCTCGAACTTTATGCCATATTTTGAAGGAGAGGCTGAAAAGTCACCCCGTGAAACTATCTTCTACTTCTCTGCAAACGGTGACTTCAATGCGCTTCGTTGGAACGATTGGAAAGCAAGCTTCGCTATGATGGAAGGCACAATGCAATCGGCTATCCGTCAAGCTCCTGCTTGGGCTTCAATTACAAACCTACGTATGGACCCGTTTGAAACCGCAGCGAAAGAATCTGGCATGTACACTCGTTGGATGGTAGACAACATGTGGTTATTCGTACCAATGTCTCAAGAAGTGATTAAGTTCATGGGCTCTCTAAACGATTACCCAATGCAACAAGGCCAAGGCTTCAGTGCCGCAGAGATCAATTACAACACGCTAAAAATGCAAAAGTTAATTCAGCAGATGCAAGCACAAAACGCGAAATAGCGGAGTAAGGGTTAAACAGCGGAGCAACAGCTAGATAACCCGGTTACTAACCACTAAAGATAACTGACTAATTAAAGCCCCACTGGGGCTTTTTTTGTGAGGCATCAACAATCTTTTTTCTAAACCATGAATGCGCCATATCTGCATTACGACTCTTGTGCCACACCAGATATTCAGTACCAAGATCCGATTCAAACGGTAAAGGCGACAGCTTAAAATCATCCAGCAAGCCATACCTTTCAAGTATCGATTTCTGACTAATACAAAGCCAATCCGTCCCTCTTACCATATCAAGCATTTCAAATGGGCCAGGCGCCTTTCGTGCAACCTTTCTACTTTTCGCATACTTACTGGTTTTGGTTAACGGCGATTCTTTGGTATCCCACATACTATGAAGAACATGCTTCTCTTCAAGGTATTCTTCCAACGTAATCTCGTTCCCTAATCTAGGGTGGTTTTTATCATAAGCAACCACCATAGGTTCGTTAGAGAGCTGAATACATTCCATTGCCGGATCGTTGATAGGCGTATGGACTATACACAAATCATATCGGTGTTGGCGAAGGTCTAGAATGATGTCTGCGGTATAGTAAGGGTCAATATGAAGACCGATATCTGGCGTCTCCGCATAGAGGATATCGGATACACGCTTCATCAATGAATAAGTTGCCCCACTAATACAAGCGACATTAAACGACCTTTCAATTTTTGTTGGGTCGAACTTTCGCTTACTCGGGAAAGTCGATTCAAAGGCGTCGTAGGCCTGTTTTATCTGAGGGTAGATGTCATAACAAAAACTGCTCGGTCTATAACCTTCCTTTGTTTTCACAAACAACGGATCATCATAGGTTTCTTTTAGTCGGTTAAGCGCCTTACTAATTGCGGGTTGAGTAACGCCAAAACGTTTCGCGGTATTCGAGATAGAGAGCTCTTCCATCATGACAACAAAATACGGGATCAGACTAAAATCAGTGTTTTTCATGTTCTATTTACCAAACTAGCGTACTAAATTAACTTTCATATCATTGAATTGTACCGTATCAACCAAGCACTTCATTAGCGACCCTTTTATTTTGGGAAGTCACCTACGAATTAACATGCTAGAAACGATGATTAACAGAACACAAAAAGCCCAGACTTGGCAGGCTCAGGTAACTCAAAGTCAGTGATGGCGTTTATTTGTTTTGTAACAGAGTAATCTCATCATTCACCCAGCCTAATAACTGCTTGGTCGCTTTAGACAAGACTTGGTTCTGCCTCACGATATAGCCAAGGCTGGTGCTAGAGAAATTGGTCAATGGCGTAACCTTTGAATTCAAATGCTGCTTAGTGGATATCGCAAACTCAGGAATGATGGCCACTCCAAACCCAGCTTCTGCCCAGTCGATTTGAGCATCGACACTCCCTACTTCCATGACTCTATGATTGGGTAGATTAAGGCTTGGTAAACCTTCATCAATGAAGTCACGGGTTCTCGTATCGTGGCCAAGTAGAATCAAGGTGAGTTCTGTCTCTATATCGTCATCTTTAACCTCGTTTCCTGTCTTGCTATCAGAGTATTGCATGTCGAAGCCATCGCCTAACGCACACCATGAAAGCTCTTGAAGCTTTGTGAAATACAACGACTCATTGTGTTGTTCTTTGGCAATAACGAAGCCAAGATCCGCCTGAGCATTCTTAACTAAACTCGATGCTTGAGATGACGTGGTATTCAACAACGTAAGGTCGATTCCCGGATACTGCGCTTTGAACTTCTGGAACTGACGAATCAGCAAGAATCGAGAGATGATGTCGCTCACGGCAATAGTTAACGTCCCTATTTTGAGATCGTTAATCGCATTGAGATCGGCCTGACAAATCTGAAGTTCGAGTAACGTTCTTTGACTTGTCTCTAGTAACCTTTCACCTGCTTGAGTCAGTTGAAACGGACTTCGCTCTATCAACTTGATGCGTGTTTGTTGTTCCAGTTGTTTTAGGTGCAAACTCACATTAGGTTGTGTCATATGCAGTGCGTTGGCTGCTTTTCCGAAATGCTTATATTCCGCTAGCGTCACAAACGTCTTCAACAAATTAATATCGAGCATCATATCCCTCCCAGGTTTTTTACATGATATATGAAATCCTTATCAAGATAATAAAGATAATTAATTTCTCTTATCCACTTTGTAGGCCTAACATGATTTCTCAATCAGTCAGGAGAAAAATTATGCCATCTATTGTTGTTGTAGGCGCAAACTGGGGCGACGAAGGCAAAGGCCGTATCGTTGATTTTTTAGCAGACCAAGCTTCTGCTAGCATTCGCTTTCAAGGCGGAAACAATGCCGGCCATACCGTAGTAAACGACTTCGGTACATTCAAACTGCATCAACTGCCTAGTGGTATATTTAATCCTGATTGTACGGCGGTTCTTGGCCCTGGCATGGTGATCAGCCCAGCTGCGTTAACTGAAGAAATTGCTGAAGTACAAGCGGCTGGTATCAAAGTTAAAATGGCAATTTCAGACCGTGCGACACTTTGTCTGCCTTTACACGCGCTGGAAGATACGCTTGAAGAAGAGCGTTTAGGCGATGGCGCTTATGGTTCAACACGTCAAGGTATTGCACCAGCGTACGGCGATCGTGTGATGAAGAAAGGCATTCTTGTCGGTTGGTTGAATCAACCTGAAATTTTAGAGCAACGCATTCAATTTTTACTTGATTGGAAGATGCCTCAACTTAAAGCGCTATACCCTAAATGTGACTTCACTCAGACTGCTTCTGAAATGACGGAATGGCTACTTGAAGTGACTAAAGCTTGGCGCCCATTCATTTGCAACGTAACTGAGCCGCTTAAAGCACTGCAATCGCAAGACGCGAACTTACTGTTCGAAGCTCAGTTAGGTGCAGGTCGCGACCTTGTTTACGGTGAATATCCTTGGACGACATCTTCAAATGTAACCGCTGCATACGCAGGCATCGGTAGTGGTTTACCTGCCCTTCGCCCTGAGCGCGTTATTGCTGTGGCTAAATCGTTCAGCTCATCTGTAGGTACTGGTACGCTAGTGACTGCAATGGAAGAGCAAGATAGCTTCCGCGAAAGCTCTAACGAATACGGCGCAACAACAGGCCGCCCACGTGATATGGGTTACTTCGATGCGGTAGCAACTCGCAACGGTGTTGACCTGCAAGCTGCAACGGAAATCGCACTGACTAAGATTGATTGCCTGTCTGGTTTGTCTGAACTTAAGATCTGTACCGCTTACTCTGGTGAGCACACTGAAAACCCGATTTGGCCACAAACGGCTGAACTAAAGCCTGTATATGAAGATATGGCTGGCTGGGATGAAGACATCACTGGCTGCCGCACGTTTGAGAGCCTTCCTCAAGCAGCACAAGATTACGTTACGCGTATCGAAGAGTTGATGGGCGTGCCAATCGTAATGGTATCGGTAGGTCCAGAGCGCGAACAAATGATCATTCGAGGTTAGAGCTCTACTCAAGTCTTTCAGCTAAAGCGGTTGTTTAGCTGAAAGACGACAGGCACAAAAAAGCCCACACTAGGTGGGCTTTTTTGCTTGTTCATAAAGAACGAATTTGGTGCCCGCTACTGGACTCGAACCAGTGACACCTTGCATGTCATGCAAGTACTCTAACCAACTGAGCTAAGCGGGCAATGCTTTGAAGCTTAACTAACCTCTTTATTAAGTGGCTAACGCTTCAGAACGAGATGGATAATAGCGAGTGATTTGGATGCGTGCAAGGATAAATTTGCACAAAACTGTTCGTTTGCTTTTAAAAACAACAATCAGAATAAATTTTAAACACAAAGCAGATCAATGGCTTGAACTAGATCACATTTAAGTTCAACTTCGATGATTACCTACACCAGCATGCTTCGTGTCTTTTATCCCTTTACTGAGCACTTCGGCGCAAGGTATTAGTTAGAATCTTCGTCCATGTCGAACACGACGTTGTAGTTCTCGGTATAAGTACAGTTAGGTTGACGACTACAAGTAAAGAAACGTCGGCCTTTATAATCGCCATGGCTTGCGAGTTTGATGAGCATAGGGCTGCTACATTTCTTACAGAATCGAACTTCTTTAGATGGCTCAATCAAATCGATGTGTGCTGCCAGTAACCTCTTCAAACGGCTCACTTGATAACTGTGCTTAATTGAAGCGCCAATAAGTGGAAGGCCAGCCGATTTACAAACGTGCATCAATAGCTTCTCGCGATCAACCTTTCCTTTATTCAGCTCTTTTCCATTGTCCAATTCGATGATTACGCGTGGCTCTAACGTTCGCGGGTCGCACACTACAAAGTCAAAATAACTGCGTGAGATTTTGTTGTTCGCAATAAACCAATTCTTTTTATTGTTCGCCTTAGCGGGGACAACAATGTTAGACATGCTCACTTTAGCAAATACTTCCCCATGGTTACCCACTGCGGATTTGAGTGCGTTATAGAAGGTCGCTTGTTGCGCCGACATTAACGAACCTTTCTTTTGATAAGCATGATCTTTGGTGTCATCATTTTTTACTAGATAGTTTTGAATAAAGTAAAAGAACACAACCAGAACAATTACAACGATAAAAATATTAGTCATTTTCCAACACAATCACATTTGTATAGGGATTAAGGAGTGGTTAGCGTATGTAGAAAAGCGTCACGTGGCAAGCAAAAGAAGCAGAGCTGCGAATTGGAATCATGACCTTTGAACGCTTTAATCGTCAGAGGCGGTCTCTTTATCGGCTTCGACAGTTCAAGACGCACACCTCCTATTTAATAATCAAATCATCAATTACACATTAAATTGATTTAGATCAAATCGCACCAACTTGTGACCAATTAGCATGAAAAACGTTAGGCAAATGTTAACAAGGAAATTACTATGGAACTCAAACAAGACCCAAGATGTTATACCGATGTGTGTGTCGATGGTAAGTGGTTCCATTATGACCACTGTGGCACTCAAGCTTATATGCTAAAAGGTGGCGCTTCAGCAGTCATTGAACTCGCTCGTGAACCAGCAACAGAGAGTGAATTAGTTGAAATGTTAGAAAGTATCGCTAAGTAATACTCTTAATAGATAATATAAAAACTAAGCGAATAGGAGTTGATAACACCCTTACTCGCTTAGTTGCTTAGTTGAATGGTTGCTTTAGGTTCTTTTACTTGATTAAATTTAAACGCTTCTGCCTAAGGGGAATGATTCAGATGAGGCTGCCAAGTATTTAAATTACAGGTTCATTTAAGCTGTATTTTTCGCACTAAGCTGTATTTTTCGCTAAGCAATGACCACCTGGTTGCGCCCTGATTGTTTTGCTTGATATAAAGCGTCATCTGCTGATTTCAAATGCTGTTTGTAGGTACTGCTATTTAATTCTTGATACGTTAAATGAATGGTCGCACCAATTGATGTAGTTAACGCTAACGGACCGGAATACGTTTCTATCGTTTGATCAGCGATTGTTTGCCTTATCATTTCCAACTGTTCGTCTGGGTCTTGAGTGCCAGCAAGCAGTAAAACGAATTCTTCCCCACCCCATCGAGCCAACACATCGTTTGTTGATAGCGCTCGCTCTATACGCTTAGCAACCTCTACCAAAACTTGGTCCCCAATATCATGTCCGTATGTATCATTGACTCGTTTAAATTGATCTAAGTCCAAAATAGCAAGCGTATACCCGAACGGCGACAAACGGTATGGCATTGGCTGAGTTAACAATTGTTCCAGGTAGCGTCTATTGAATAAACCTGTCAACTCACATCTCGTCGATTGCGTAACCAACTCTTTGTTGGTCTTATGCATAGTGCATAACCTTACCAGAAGTACAGCAAAGCTTATGATGACCATAACACCGAGTACGACAACAATGCGGTCTTTTAAGCTCTGTTTATCTAGCGTCATCTCTGCGAGCTCTTTTTCTGCATTAAGCAGTTCATTCTCTTTCGCTAATGAAGCCGTAGCAAAGTCTTGTTCTAATAAAAAGATATCACTCTGACGCTTTTCAAATAACAGCGCTTTGTTGCCCTTGTAATAAAGCTTGAAATACCGAAGTCCAATTTCACTGTTGCCTTTAGATTCATAGTATTCTGCAAGCGCTTTGAAACCAAGCACCTTCCAACTACGGCTGCCAACAATATCAAACATCGTAGACGAACGTTTTAGATCAAAGAAAACAAAGTTATCTTGGTTCAAACCGATATTTGCTAAAGCTCTGTTTAAGTAACACTGACCCAGTTGGAGTGTGTACTTTGCAACACCCGGGTAACCAATACATTGGTTTGTTACTTTCCTTGCTAACTCAAAGTTTTTTTCTGCTAGCAGTACTTCACTCTGAGCTTTTAGAAGAAGGATTTTGTACCTTTCACTTACGCTATCATCATTAAATTTGGTGGCACTTTTATAAGCCTCTCGACCTTTTACTAAGTCGCCACTGCGTAGATAAGCAAATGATTCATTAACATATAACACACCGATGGTTGAACCATCGCGTAGTCCACTTTTGATATAGAGTTTTTTGGCCTGTTCGATAAGTTTGAGTGCTTTCGGCCAATCTTCCAGATAGATATAAAGCAATGCCATATTCGACATCAACTTACTGTTATAGATATGCCGTGGGTATTTCTTGCCAAGATTTAAGCCCTTATGAAAAAAATACTGAGCTTCGGAAAATTTATTTTGGATGTTTTTGATCGACCCCACAGTGTTGTAGGCTTTTATCAACAGTTCTTCATACTGGATTGATTCAGCGATACTTATTGCTGCTTTAACTTGAGATTCAGCCTCTACTAATTCACCTTGACTCATCTGCTCAATCGCTAGTTCAACTAAAGATTGCGCCTTTAACCACCCCATATCTTCACGCTGTGCTAATGCCTTGATCTGTCGTGTGTATTCAGACACAGCCTGTTTATCGAGATCATGCTGTGCGAGATTCGATAAAATCATTAGTTCATAACCACGATAGATGGCTTTATGTTGCGTAGGGCTCGTTGCTTTTAAGGTTTCAAGCTTTTGGGAGGCAAGCTTTTGGGAGGCAAGCTTTGGATCACCGCGAGACACATTAAGGATTTCAATGAGTTCAGCGCCATATTGAGTCGCTGATAACTCTTTTTCGGGACTGTACGCGCCTGGGGTTTCTGGTCGAATAGTCTGTAAATCGTCGTCATAAGTTGGATAGAGTAAATACAATCCTAGTACAACACTGATCAGTACGACGAGAAAAAATGAGCCTAACACTCTGTTGTTATTCATTTATAAGTGCCATTACTGATTGCATACCAATTTAATCGACGGTTACCTTAAGCGGTTTCACATTGTACCCGACACATATGGATATTTAAATCCTGCACATGGGTCGATCCGCGTAGTATTTTTCTCATAAATTAGAATAATCAGATAATTTTCTTGATTTAACTCAGGCAATGATTCTGTAAAAAGGCGTTATAGTTATTTTCCTGTTCCAGCCTCCGTGACTTCTTTAGAAACAACGGAGCAAAATGAGAATTAACAATGACCCAAATTAATGAACAACGTCTCGTAGAACATTTCTGCGATCTAGTGAAAATTGATAGTGAATCTCGTAACGAAAAAGCGATTGCTGAAGCTTTGGCTGAGCAACTCGGTGAACTGGGTTTTGAAGTTCACAAACTGGCGGTTCCTGAAGAAGTGTCTAACGGTTTCAACATCTACGCTCGTCTAGATGGCACTCTTCCAGGTAGCACAGTGTTCAGCTGCCACATGGACACAGTAACGCCAGGTATCGGCATTGAGCCAATCATCGAAGACGGTATCATCCGTTCAAAAGGCAACACAATTCTCGGTGGCGACGACAAGTCTGGTATCGCAGCTATCATGGAAGCGGTTCGTTGCATCAAAGCTGAAGGCCAAGAGCACAAAACTATCGAGATTGCGTTTACTGTATTCGAAGAAGGCGGTCTGTTCGGCTCTTTGAACTTCGATATGTCTTACATTCAGTCTGAGCACGCTATCGTACTAGATACAGGCGGCCCAATTGGCACTATCGTCAATGCAGCACCTGGCCAACAGAAGATTGTTGCTAACATCAAAGGTCGCCCTGCTCACGCGGGTTTAGCGCCAGAAGAAGGCATCAGTGCCATTCAAGTTGCAGCAGACGCGATCACTAAGATGAATCTACTTCGTATCGATGAAGAAACTACGGCAAACGTCGGTATTGTTGAAGGTGGTCAAGCGACTAACATCGTAATGCCAGAGCTTAAAGTCGTGGCTGAAGCTCGCTCTCTAAACGGAGAAAAGCTAACAGCTCAAGTTGAGCACATGATCTCTACATTCCAAGAGAGTGCAAAACAGTTCGGTGCTGAAGTAGAAATCGAGTCGACTCGTGCTTACGATGCATTCGTTATCGCAGACGATCACCCACACATTCTTTCTATCAAATCCGCATTCGAGAAGCTTGGCGTAACAGCGAACACTAAACGCACTGGCGGCGGTAGCGATGCAAACAACTTCAACGCGAAAGGCCTAACAACAGTTAACCTTTCTACTGGTATGGCGAAAGTTCACACCACTGAAGAGTACATTGCAGTGAAAGACATGGTCGCAATCACTGAGTTTGTTGTGGCTTACGTGACTCAATAGTCTTACTGGTTAACTAGCCGGCCTTATTTGTTAACAAGCCTATCTTAGTCGTTGACGAAATAGAAAATGCCATCTAGTTAACGTCAAAAAGCCGAGTTCACATGTAACGTGTGACTCGGCTTTTTTGTTGTATTAATTTAGACAGAAGTTCTAATCTAAAACCCCCTACGCTTCCAAAACTGCCCTTCATCTTTCGCTACAAGGTCGAATGTCTTATCAGCAATGATGTTGCCTTTTAGCTCGACCGTCATACGCCATTTACCTAGTTTGTTGGATATAGGAGCCCAGATAGTATCGCCTAAGTAAAAATCCCAGTCATTGTTGCCGACATGCTCTTCACCATCGAACGGTTCGAGCACTTCACCCGTGTCGGTGGTGATGTTCGGGTGATAGATGCAGTAACGGATTTTTTCACCTTTGGCTTTTTTGATATTCAAGATATAGCCAAATTCCACGTCGATTTCAGCATCAACGGTAGTGGTGAACTCTTGGATTTTTGGAAGATCTTTAGATTTGGAATCCCACGTTGTATAGATGCCATAAGATGTCATGTCGACCACAACAGAGCGCTTTGCCATTTCAATCGTTACCTTGGAGTTGTTCTATTAATTAATTCTATTTGCCACTCACCCAAGCTGGATAAGCACGAGGCTATTCTTGCCAATCTTTTGCCATACGCTTAATCACTGACGGTTCGATGTCGTGAATGCTGCCATATTGCTCTCGGCACACTTCTATAACCAAATCCGCTTCGTATTTAAGTGCGAGTTGGCGGTAAGCCTTCATTTCCCACTGCTTAATAAAGGTATTCGACACTACAACGTCTAACCCTTGCTTCAAGCCGTCTTCTGCAGTGTTCTGACACCACTCATGCGCTTGCTGCAACTGCCTTGGGTCAAAATTATAGTCGCCTTGCTCATTCACGTAATACATATCCGCTTCGACATGCAATGCATCGTAGGTTTTTGCTTTTGTTGACTTGCCGGAACCGGGCAACCCTCGAATGAGTATTAACTTCATCTGTCACTTTACAGGCTAATTTTAAAACATGAGTTTATCTTAAATAGTGACGAGTTTCTCTGATAACTGCCGTTGCTCAACATCCGAAAACCGAGTCCTTATACTCGACTCAGATAATCACTGAATACAATGCGACTCCCCTCGACGTCGGTGAATGACTTCTGAAAGCAAACACAAATAATTTACAACTATCCATTTTGTATATCGACAAGCGTATCAAACTACTATAGATTTAGATGTATAGACGTCTACATATCTAGCTTAGGGAGAAAGCTTTGCCTATTCGCATTCCAGACCAATTGCCAGCATCTGATGTTCTTCGTGAAGAAAACATCTTTATTATGCCGTTATCAAGAGCATCGACACAGGAAATTCGTCCACTTCGAGTCTTGATCCTCAACCTAATGCCAAAGAAGATTGAAACTGAAACTCAATTCTTGCGCCTACTATCCAACAGCCCATTGCAAGTCGATGTAGAGCTGTTGCGTATTGATGACCGACCAAGTAAAAACACGCCGACAGAACACCTTGATAACTTCTACCGTCAATTTGAAATGGTCAAAGGGAGAAACTTTGATGGATTGATCATCACAGGTGCGCCACTTGGCTTGGTTCAATTTGAAGACGTTATCTACTGGGATCATCTAAAAACCATCATGGAATGGGCAAACAAGCATGTGACCTCAACCTTGTATGTGTGTTGGGCAGCTCAAGCTGGCTTAAAGCTCTTGTATGATTTGCCAAAACGAACTCGTAAAGATAAGCTTTCTGGAGTTTACAACCACGAGATACATAACCCGTACCACCCAATCTTACGTGGCTTCGACGATACCTTCTTGGCACCGCACTCTCGCTATGCTGATTTCTCTCAGGAATACTTAGCCGAGCATACCGACCTTGATGTTCTTGCGACTTCTGATGTGGCGGGCGTATATCTAGCGGCAACCAAAGATAAGCGAAACGTGTTTGTAACCGGTCACCCTGAATACGATGCGCATACACTTCACAACGAATACATTCGTGATTTGGGTGAAGGCATGGAGCCTGTGATACCAATCAACTACTACCCGAACAACAATCCAGACAACAAGCCTGTAGCAAGTTGGCGTAGTCATGGACACTTATTGTTTTCAAACTGGCTTAACTACTGCGTTTACCAACAAACACCTTACGATCTGGATCACTTCAGCGAAGACAACTTCACCAAGGACGACTAAGTTCTTTCTTTCGATTCACAAGCACATAAAGCCGTGCTCCATAGGTTGTTGATAAAACACCAAATGGGAGACGGCTTTTTTTATGGTGTTTGAGTCGCATTCCATAATCGACATAACACTTAAGTGTGTTCGATTTCATATCATAGGTTTGTGTTCAAAAGGAGCTGCACATGCCTAACAAGTCGCTATTACCAAAATCCACTCTGTTCTCTCAACTCACGCTACTCGCCTCTCTTTCTTTGGTAGGTTGTGTTTCTGTAACCGAAGGTCCACCAAAAATGGCAAGTGATCCAATTGCGATGTCTCAATCACGTATTGAATTGGGTTTGGGTTACATGGGACAAGGTAATATGGTCAAGGCACGTGAAAATCTAGAGCTCGCTATCAAACACGCTCCTAGCTATTACCGCGCCCAACTTTCGATGGCACATTATTACGAGCAAGTTGGCGAAGTAGATGAAGCAAGAACCACTTACCGCAAAGCACTCAGTCTAGATTCAAGAAACGGCAATGTATTGAATAACTACGGTACGTTCTTGTGTAAACAAGGCGAATACGAGCAAGCTGATAAATATTTCAATCGCGCTATTGACCAACCCTACTACTACCTTGTCTCTGCAAGTTATGAGAATGCGGCATTCTGCGCGTTTAAGGCTGGTAATACCGACCAAGCAAAATACTACTTCACACGAGCGATTGACCACGATCCAAATCGCGTAAAATCGATACTACAGCTATCAACAATTGAAGTGAGTGACGCCGATTACAACGACGCTAGGCTTCGTTTATTCAAATTCCACCAGCGTTATGGCTACCAAATTCCATCGCTTAAAATCTTGGTCGATCTCGAAAACAAAGCAGGTAACAGTGCTCTAGAGAAGAAATATCAGAGTAAGTTAGATGAGTTACTTTCTGCTTAGCGCATATGAAAAACACAAAAAACGGGCTTGTTGCGTTAACAACAAGCCCGTACGTAATTTCAACTTAATGTCTTAACACAGTGCTGCCGCTATTTTAGCGCGATCCACTCTTGTCTTTGCTCGTCGTCCATAAAGGTCCATGCGATAAAGCGACTCACCTTCTGGCCTTGCGACATCTCAACCACTTTTACTTGTTTAGCTCTTAGCTTACCCAGCTCTGAACGAACCATATCGACGTTATCTTTCTTAGAAATCAATGTCGTAAACCACAATACTTGAGTAGCAAAAAGTTGGCTCTCTCTCGCCATTTTCATAATGAAAGCAGCTTCGCCACCAGGACACCAAAGTTCAGATTTTTGGCCACCAAAGTTTAAAGTTGGTTTCTCTTGCTTAATCGATTTGTCTTGCTTGGCTGGCTTCTTATTCGTTTCTGGCTTGAACGACTGACCGGCTTTCTTAGCACGGTTTGCCGCTAGGTTATCCAGTTTACGTTGTGATCCCTTTTCCGCCTCTTCTAGAGAACTATGGAATGGAGGGTTACAAATAGTGACATCGTAACGTTCATTATCCTTAATCACGCCTTTAAAGATAGATTCAGAGTCCGCTTGTAGGCGAGCTCGGATCTTACCTTTTAGATTAGGGTTACTTTCAGCAATGAAGTTCGCTGTTTTGATGGAGACTGAATCGACATCCGTACCCGTACAGCGCCATTTATACTCTGTCGCGCCAATGATTGGGTAAATACAGTTTGCACCAACACCGATATCTAATGCTTTCACAGAGGCGTGGTTATAAGGCTCACCTTGTCCATCGCTGTTTAGGATGTCTGCCACTCTGTGGATATAATCTGCACGGCCAGGAATTGGTGGGCACAAGTAGCCAGCAGGAATATCCCAATGCTTAACGCCATAGTGATGCGCCAGTAAAGCCTTGTTAAGTAGCTTAACAGCCAATGGATCAGAGAAATTAACGGTGTCTTCGCCCACCGGGTTCTTGATCAGGTGTTCTTTTAGCTCTGGCAACGCTGCAACCAATAACTCAAAGTCGTATCGACCTGTGTGTTGGTTTCTTGGGTGTAATCCACCTTGAGGCTTCGCTGCCGAACGTCTTTTCTGTGCTGCATTCTTGTTAAATGCAGTTTTATTGAAAGACGCCTTATTCGATGGCCCTTTATTCGCGCCCGGCTTACCTTTGCTATCTTTTGCAAAAGGTCGCTTTGCTTTGTTGTTACTAGCGCCTTTTGAAACTGTACTCTTTCGGTTTTTATCCGATGTGTTCTTTGAAGAAATACGCTTGTCGCTGCTTGGTTTACCTGCACTTGGCTTAACATCACCTTGCTTGCGGTTACCTTGCGTACTGTTACCTTCGTTAGCTTGGTTATCTTTTGTTTTTGCTGCGGAGGTACTGTTTTTCGACAGGCTTAGCGTCGTTCTATTTTGTGATTGGCTCATTGGGCTACTTCTTTAAATCTAAATACATCATGAATAAACGGGCATCTAACTCAAGTTGATGATATTCCGGTTCCATGTGACAGCATAGTTGGTAAAAGGCTTTGTCGTGCTCTTTCTCTTTGATGTGCGCCAGTTCGTGTACCACCAACATTCTCAGCAAAGGTTCTGGCGCATTTTTAAAAACACTGGCGATACGAATCTCATTCTTCGATTTGATCTTTCCACCGTGATTCTTCGCGACGTAAGAGTGCAGACCTAATGCATTATTAATTAGGTGTATCTTGCCGTCATAAATCACTTTACTGATCGGTGGTGTTTTTTTTCATATAACGATTTTTAATCTCAATCGCATAGTCAAACAGGGCTTTCTCACTTTTTATTTCATGATTCTTTGGGTAGCGAGCTTCGAACCACGGCACCAACTTTCCCGATTCAACTAGTTGAGTTACCGGGTCGAGAATGTGCTTCGGGTAGCCTTGGATATAGCGTAAAGAAGGATGCATGCTGAAAGACCGTACAAGTTACACCACGACAATACGTTGTGGTCTTGAAAATTGAGCCGCATAGTGTAACTGATCACACTTTTCTAATCACCTAGGATTCGTTACACTTTAGCGAGATTCACCAAGAGCTAGACTCAAAAAGAGATTATAAAAATGAAACGTGTTGTATTGTACGTCGCAGACAAATGCCCGCACTGTAAAGATGCACAGCGCTATTTGGATTCAAAGAAAATTGTTTACCGCCTAACGAATGCAAAGATGCAGCGTGGCCGTAAAGAGTTGCAAGCGATGGGGGCTCGCTCTATCCCCGTACTTAAAATCGGCGACCAGGTGATGGTCGGCTGGAATCAGAAGAACTTCGATAAGATGTATAACTCAAAGAGTAACTAAGTGCTCTAAGCCAGTAATACTTCTATAAAATAAAGCCCGAATGTCCAATCTAGGATACTCGGGCTTTGTTGTTCTATACCATTCTAAATCACACGTAGCGCTTAACGAAATCAATAAAGGTTCGGTCTGCCTTCGACAAGTACCCTTCCTTTCTCCAAGCCAAAGATAGATTGAGTTTTACAGGATCTTTAAATGGCACCCCCACAACGTCTTCTTCGTATTCTGTGACCAAACTCAGCAGCGCAGTAATGGCAAACTCTCGTTTTACTATAGAAAGAATCATTGGCAATAAGTTGGTTTCGAATGCGATGGTCATGTCTAGGTTGTATTTTTTACACGTTGCATCGATAAAGTCACGGTGGAAATAACCCGACTTGAACATGATCAGTTCTTGAGCGAAAAACTCTTCAAAGGTAATGAATGGTTGTGACGCTAATGGGTGTTCTTTACCAACAACAGCTAGCATCTCAGAACTCAACAAGTGATCGGTTTCGAGATCATCTGGGACATTTTCATGATTGATAACCCCGATATCCAGTTCGCCGTTTAACAGCATTTCACGAATCGAAGCGGTACCAGCATCTATAAGCGTCAGTTTTAGGTTTGGGTATTGGCTTTTAAAGGCCATCACCACCTGTGGGAAAAAGTAACTGCCCATCATGCTTGGAGCGCCTAATCGAACCTCGCCTTTTTCTAGTCCCTTTAGCTCATTCATTGCGAGTTGAGCATCATCAAACTGCTGGGCGATTCGCTTTGCATGCTCAAACAGTACCTTTCCCTCTTCCGTTAAGGTGACGGGTTTATCTCCTCGACGAAATAGAATCAACTCAAGCGTCTGTTCTAATTTTTTAATGGAGATACTCAATGCAGGCTGTGCGATATGCAGCGCTTTTGCAGCCTGGGTAAAATTACCAAACTGAGCAACGGCCAGAAAATGTCGAAGAGGTTTTGATTCAAGCATGGCGATATATTTAATATATAGAGGTGATATTTTTAATATATTTCTTTAATCACACTTGTGCTGATAACTTGTTCACAAATAGCTTACTTACTCGCGCAGGCACAACGTAAATGTTTGATAAAGGCAGTCCTCAATACAAACGCATCACCCAATCATTGGCGATTGGTTCATTTATCATTTTCTGTAACCTTTACCTCTTTCAGCCTATCTTGCCGCACATGGCGGAGCACTTCCAAGTATCTGAAACTCAGATCAACTGGCTGTTTGCCGCGACAACACTTGGGCTTTCCATCAGCTTGGTGCCTTGGGCAATCGCTTCTGAAACCTTTGGTCGAAAACCTATTATCCTATTCAGTCTGTTCGCTATTCCTTTGATTGGATTGAGCATGGTGTTCACAACCACTCTACTGCAACTTGTTATTGCCAGAGCATTAATGGGAATCGCAGTCGCTGCTTTTGCAGGCGTGGCGGTTGCCTATATGGTCGAAGAGTTATCACCCAAAGCATTTGCAGTCGCGATCGGTGGTTATATTGCAGCCAACTCATTGGGTGGAATTTTCGGACGTGTATTGGGTGGCTTGATTACGGATTATTTTGACTGGCACGCAACGGTTTTGTTTTTCGTGGTCGGCTCCTTAATCGGCGCTCTCTATATTGCGTATAGTCTGCCTGACCAACAAAACTTCAAACCTCAAAAAGGGTTGTTCTTTCATCATAACCGCTCGGTTGTGATGCACTTAAGAAACCGTACCTTGTGGCTCGCGATGTTGATTGGTGGCGCTAACTTCGCGCTATTCGTTAACCTGTATTCAGTAATGGGCTTTAGGTTGGTATCCGAACCTCACTCAGTGCCTGTGGGCTTAGCTTCACTGATATTCCTATGTTACTTGGCCGGTACGGTAAGCTCTAAGCTCTCCAACAAATGGACACTTCGCTTTGATCCGTTAAACGGTATATTGATGGGCGTGTGTATTAGCTTAATCGGAATGTTGGTTTCTGCCGTCGACAAAGTCCCATTCATGTTAGCTGGGTTGTTATTGATCAGTGGCGGAGCTTTTTTCGCCCATACCCTAGCCTATTCTTGGGTAAGTCAAAAAGCATCGAGCGCGAAAGCGACAGCAACCGCACTTTACTTAGTTCACTATTACATAGGCGGGAGCTTGGGTGGTTTCTTACTCTTATATTGCTGGCAGTTGTTCGGTTGGAATGGTGTTATCGCCGGTGGGTCTATCTTTTATGTCGCGATATTTGCATGGGTCTACCAGTTAAAACAACTTCAAGTGTCAGCCTCTAAACTCGCACAAGCATAAGTACAACCGAGGTTGTAACTCAATTATTGCTTTTGATTAACGTCCGTTCTGATATCCTACGCAAAATTTCATTTCGGAACCTGTTATGTCGAACACTCAAAGCTCAGATCTTCAAACCATCCATGACCAAGTAAAACAGTGGTTAGACGATGTCGTTATTGGCCTAAACCTGTGTCCATTTGCAGCTAAGCCACAACGTAATAAACAGATTAAGATCTTTGTGAGTGAAGCCAAAACGGAAGAAGCGTTACTAGAAGACATCATGACGCATTTCGTAGAGTTAGATAACACGCCAGTCCCAGAATTAGAGACGACGTTGGTGGTTGTGCCTAACATGCTGCAAGATTTCTTCGACTACAACATGTTCATTGATTGGATTGAGGCCTTGATCAAGCAAGAAGATTGGGAAGGCGTTTATCAAGTGGCAACCTTCCACCCAGACTATTGCTTTGGTGGTGCGGCTCCAGAAGACGATGAAAATCTTACTAACCGCTCTCCGTATCCGGTTTACCATTTGATTCGTGAAGCGAGTATGGAAAAAGTGTTGAAGCACTACCCCAACCCTGAAGCGATTCCTGATACCAACATCGCGAGAGTTGAATCTTTAACACCCGAAGAGCGTCGTAAGTTGTTCCCTTATCTATTCAGTTAAGAACTAACCTTTGAGCTTTAAGAGCTGACAGCTTCAACTTACGAGTCTGAGTGTTCTTGATGATATGGGCGAGATATAAACTGATCTCGTCCATTTTGTTTAGCAATGTACAGGCATTCATCGGCAACTTTGATTAGCGAGTCTAATGCCGACATTCTCTCCCCTTTGCTATCTCCAGTACTCAACTCAAAATGACACGCACCGATTGATATGGTGATAGGCTTACTATCTAGTGTGATTTTCTTCATTTCTTGTAAAAGAGTCATGAACTTATCTTCAACACCACTTGGTGTACTATTTGGATACCAAAGAATGAACTCTTCACCACCAAAACGCGCCACAAACTCTCCATCTTGAATATTATTGCGCAGAACGTTTGCCACTTTCTTTAAAACAACGTCACCCATTTGGTGACCGTAAGTGTCATTAACGACCTTAAAGAAATCGATGTCTACGACGGCTAGTGTCCCTTTACCTAGAGAGCCTTTTAACTGCTCCACTTCTGCATTCAACGTTTTGAACAAGCAACGTCGATTCGGCAAGTGTGTAAGAGGATCGTACAAAGCTTGATATTCAAGTTTTTCATTTAACTCTGTCAGTTTACGTTCTTGCTGTCTTCTCACGAGTTCCACTTCAATCCATGACGCCATTAACCGCATAACGTCGATATCGAACTCTTTAAACTCGCGATGATAGGGAGCTGGGCTTGAAAAGTTTAAGGTGCCATAAAGCTCATCATTGACGAAAATCGGGATACCAATATAAGACTCTAGCCCAAAAGATTGGTAGGCAGGATGTGTCGCATACTTATCATGTTTACCGCAATGCTCAATACAAATAGGGCCAACAGATTTGCACGTAATCTCACAATAGGTCGAACTATAGTCGAAGATATCGCCACTATGAGCTCAACCCCTTCAGGTGTGACAGAGTGTTCAACTAAGTAAGTATTACCCTCGACTTTCGATAAGATACCAATATCAAGGTTGAAGCGTTCAAGCCCCATGATAAGCAGCTGAGCGATCTGAATATCGAACCCTTTTCGGTAATCATTGGTGATTTGATACAAACGACGTATAACAACTTCACTTTCATTAGCTTGGTGCATAACTGTGATCCTACGACGGAGAACTGATTGGCAATATTACGTGTGGCCTACTGTAAATTATATATTAATCAATTAGTTTTTATGCAAGATACCTCATTAAACCAATGAATAAAAGTCGACTTTGCGTTAGCACCCTATTCCCAGCTTTGGTAAAATACCCCATTAACGAAACAGAATGGATAGGAAAATGAACCTTTCTCAACTAAGCCAAGAAATCTACGATCACCTTTACCGCGACATTGAAGAGTTCCGCAGTACTTTTGATCTGCCTGTTGCTGCTCCTGAAACAATGGACGAAAAAGGCGATACGCTACACACCTCTCTAGCGATCGAAGAACTGACAGAACTTGCAGAAGCTGACTCTAAAATCGAACAAGCGGACGCTATTGTAGACAGCGTTTATGTTTTGATGGGACGTTTGGTTCACCTTGGCCAAGCTAAAGTAGAAGATAACCTAGCAATCAGCTACCTGATCGACCTACTGTTAAATGTTTCTAAAAACCGCTCAATTGACTTCTTACCTTGCTGGGACGAAGTACACTCAAGTAACATGAGTAAAGTATGTCGTAACGAAACAGAATACGCAGAAACAGAAGCTTTCTATGCTAAGCAGAACCTCAAGCTGATGGCGGTTCAAAAAGGCGAATACATCATCGCTAAGTGTGCGGAAGATTTCGTATCTGAAGGCAAGACAGTTCGCCAAGGTAAAGTACTAAAATCAGTACACTACCGCCCTGCGAACCTTGAGCCTCTAACGGCTTAACACTGGTTATCTAAACCGTTCAGCGCACCAAAATAGCAAACGCCACGTTTAAATAACGTGGCGTTTTATTATCTGTTAGTGATTTCAAACTGTGTGTAAATTGTAGCTGTGTGCTAATTACAGTCGAGTGTTAATTGTAGCTAAATACTATACCAGTCGTGCCATGTGATAAGCCGCCACATATTCGCCATTTCTGAAAGCGAATCCTGCGGACTCCCCTTCAATCACAAAACCAAACTTCTTATACAAGCTGATCGCTCTTTCGTTATCGGTATAGACCGTTAGTTCAAGTCGTTTGATGTTAATCCAGTTATCACACAAGTCGATTGCGGTCGCGAGCAGTTGGCTACCGACACCTTTGCCTAATACATCATCTTTAACCCCCATACCGAATGAAGCAACATGACGCCTTCTTGGGTTTACACACACTTCCATTCCCAAATTACCAACAATCTCATCATCGATCATCGCGACATACGAGTACACGTTGTCAGGCATATTTGAGATTCGTTTCTGCCAGCTTTCCAGAGATGGATTTGGGAGTTGCAGCGTACCGGTATAAGCGTTTGTGCATTCGTAAACTTCTTTGATTCCCTTTGCATCTGACGGTTCAGACCGTCTCACTATAATACTCATCGCAACTCCTACTATTTTCATCGCTAAATATGAAACACATCCTTAATGTGCACCTAGACACACTATCAAATAGTAAATATTTAACAATAGGTTAGATGAAATTGTTTTGATTAAATCTTAGATAGAGTTGAGATATAGGTGTACTTAAAAGAATGCAGCTCACTCGATTTAAGTCTTACCATCTTGTACCACGAAGGAAGAACCAAACCTTACGCTTTAGGAAGGCTCATAAAAAAGACCAGAGCATCATGCTTCTGGTCTCTTTATGACTCAAAGGTCAATCAGAACTCAGTTTCTGAGTCACTTTTCTCTAGGCTGATGACATTCAAAACCGCAAATGCAGAGGCTAGAAATAAGCCCAACATCCAAACAAAATACCACATGAGAAACTCCTTAATACAGTGAATGGCCATTACGTTCGACATACTCGCTATCAAGTCGTCCAAACATGGTTCGGTAGCTGAACGCGGTATAACAAAGAATGATAGGCACCATAACAAACGCCACGCCTGTCATGATGTTCAAGGTCAGCTCACTGGAGGTTGAATCCCACAGCGTTAGGCTATTACTCGGTTTAACGCTAGACGGGATAATGAACGGGAACATCGAGAAACCAGCCGTTAAGATGATGCAAACGTTAGTCAGGCTTGAGCTAATAAAAGCTATCGCATCCCATTTCAACCTTGCGCCAATTAAAGTCAGTAATGGAATGGTCACGCTGCCGATCAGTGCAAACCACATCCAAGGGTACGTATCGAAGTTGGTTAACCAAGCGCCTGTTTGTGTGACGACTTCTTTGTTCAAAGGATTCGAAGCCGAGCTATGATCCATCGCACTGACTATCAGATACCCGTCAATATGGTTTATCGCCATACAGCCAATCACCATGAGGAAAGGGATAAGTACCCCACTCGCCTGCGTCACCATTCTTGCCTTTTTGTACACTGCGTCTGTGGTTTTCATCATCAACCACGCACTTCCTTGTAACAGCGCCATCAATAACCCAACTAGACCACACAAAAGCGCGAATGGGTTGATCAAATCGATAAACGAACCATGGTACTCAACCATCAAGAAGCTATTGAGCGTAAAAGGTAAGCCTTGCATCAAATTGCCAAACGCCACCCCAAACAAGATTGGAGGGAAGAAGCCTGAGAACGAGATTGCCAAGTCACATACTTGTCGCCACTGATCGCTGTCGATCTTTGCTCGATACTCAAGCGCCAAAGGACGCAACCACAATGAAATAAGCACCAAATACATCGCCACATAAAGGCTTGAAAACGATGTCGCATAAACCAAAGGCCAAGCCGCAAACAACGCGCCACCTGCGGTAATTAACCAAACTTGGTTGCCGTCCCAATGGGGCGCGATGGAGTTAATCATTACTCGTCTTTCAGCGTTCGTTTTACCAATAAACGGTAACAACGCCCCCACCCCCATATCAAAACCATCGGTGATCATAAAACCAATCAGCAGTACACCAATCAGAACCCACCAAATTAAACGCAATGTGTCATATTCGAACATCAGTCAGTCACCTTATTGTTGAACTTGTTGTGCCAATTTGGCTTCAAGAGAAGTTGTATTTTGTTCATAGTGATAGCGACCCGTTTTTAAACTGCTTGGGCCTTTTTTAGCCACGGTAATCATCAAGTAACTTTCAACAATGATGAATACGGTATACAGGCTAATAATGAGAGCAAGAGACGTAAGCAGGTTTTCAACGGTTTGAGAAGAAGCCGCGACGGTCACAGGAAGAATTTCACCCACAGCCCAAGGCTGACGACCGTATTCCGCAACAAACCAGCCAGCTTCAATCGCAATCCAAGGTAATGGAATTGACCATAGCGCCGTTTTCAGTAACCAAGGCTTTTGCGTAATATTGTTACGGTAGGTTTGCAGGAAGGCAGCACCAAACACAAACAACATAATGAAGCCACAGCCCACCATGATTCGGAATGACCAAAAAAGTGGCCACACTGTTGGGATAGAATCATCTGCCGCTTGTTGGATTTGCTGTTCAGTCGCATCGGTTACGGTATCGGTGTAACGCTTAAGTAATAAGCCATAGCCGAGATCGTGCTTGGTTTGATCGAATGCTTGTTCTGTCTCATAAGAGGAATCGCCTGCTCGTAAACGTTCTAGCAATTCGTAAGCGATGATTCCGTTGCGAATACGGACGAGGTGCTGGTCGCGCAAGTCATGAAGACCCGTCACTTGCTCGTCCAAAGATCGCGTTGCAATAATCCCCATCACATAAGGGATTTTGACCGCGAAGTCGGTTTTGCCTTCTTCTTGGTTCGGTAATCCAAACAAGGTAAACGCCGCAGGTGCGGGTTCTGTGTGCCATTCCGCTTCAATCGCTGCTAACTTCACTTTTTGAACATCACCCAGTTCATAGCCCGACTCATCACCTAATACGATCACCGAGATAATAGAAGCAATACCAAACGAAGCTGCGACAGCAAACGAACGTTTTGCAAAAGCAACGTCACGACCTTTAAGCAAGTAGTAAGAGCTCACACCAAGGATAAACATTGAGCCACAGGTATACGCTGATGCCACGGTATGCAGGAATTTAACTTGTGCGACAGGGTTGAGCACCACTTCGGAAAAACTGGTCATCTCCATACGCATGGTTTGGTAATTGAACTCTGACCCGAGCGGGTTTTGCATCCAGCCGTTGGCAACTAGAATCCACAGTGCAGCAAAGCTCGAGCCCAACGCCACCAGCCAAGTAACCACAAGGTGTTGGCGTTTCGATAATCTTTCCCACCCAAAGAAGAACAATCCAACAAAGGTGGATTCTAGGAAGAACGCGACAAGCGCTTCGATGGCTAAAGGTGCACCGAAAATATCGCCGACATAGTGAGAATAATAAGACCAGTTGGTGCCAAACTGGAATTCCATGGTTAAACCGGTCGTGACACCCAAGGCAAAGTTAATGCCGAACAGTTTGCCCCAGAAGCGGGTCATGTCTTGATAGATTTGTTTACCGGTGAGTACATAGATCGACTCCATGATCGCCAGTAAGCACGACATACCGATAGTCAGAGGGACGAAAAGAAAGTGGAACATAGCGGTTAGCGCAAACTGTAAACGCGACAATTCAACTACATCAAACATTTAAGCTCCAAACATCATAATGATGGCTTTCATATTAAGAATTGGAGCATATTTCAGCACAGTTCTCACGAACCAAACTAGAACAGATTGATTATTAAAAAACAGAACAGATTTACTTATTAAACGAACGACTAGTCAGAGTTTAGCTGCAACTATTGGCTTGCAATTCCATTGCCTGAATCAAGCCTCCTAGCGCTCGTATGGCTTCTGCGATTTTGTCGTCGCAAGCGTACGAGCAGTTGAGACGGATGTGATGAGAGAACTTTTTGTCGCTGCTGAATATAATTCCCGGCGCGACAGAGATGTTGTGTTCAAGTGCTTGCTCATAAAGCTTCTCAACACAAACAGAATGAGGCAACTCTATCCAAAGGAAGTAACCACCTTGGCTTTTATGCACCATCGCACTTGAAGGTAAGCTAGATTCTAACAATGCAATATGTGCCTTCTTCCTTTCATTCAAAAGCTTGCGAAGTTTTTTAAGATGGTTGTCATAACTATAAAACGTCAGGTAATGAGACAGTCCAAGTTGGATAGGAATACTGCTTGAGAGCGTCGAAAGGTGCTGCAATCTCTGAATCTTTAACGCTTGTTTCCTTGCAACTACCCAACCGATTCGAAAGCCGGGCGACAATGATTTGGAAAACGAACCGCACAGCATGATTTGCTCGCCGGTGTCATAGGCTTTAGCAGGCAATGAGCTTTGGTTGCCGACATGAAGTTCTCGATACACATCGTCTTCGATCATCGGGATCTTATGTTGATTCACCAACTCGGCCAACCGCAGCTTGTTTCCATCACTCATCGAATAACCCACTGGGTTTTGCGATTCTGTCATGAACCAGCACGCTTTGATGTTCATTGAAGCGAAAACCGATTCCAACACATTTAAGTCGATACCAGTTTCAGGGTCTGTCGGGATCTCTACCGCCGTCAGGTTTAGCCTTTCAATAGTCTGTAACACACCGTAAAACGCAGGGTACTCTATCGCGACTAAGTCACCCGGCTCGGTACAGGATTGCAGGCATAAGTTAAGTGCTTCCATTGCCCCTGACGTGATCACAATATCGTCGGGCAATACATCTAGCCCACCAGCTTGATAGCGCTGAGCGATTTGCCTGCGTAATGTTTCACTGCCCGGTGGCAGATTAGTAAGCATGCTGTTATCGGGCATTTGACGACTGGCATTGGCTAAACTGCGCGACAACGCTTGATGCGGAAACAAGGCAGGGTCTGGAAATGCCGAGCTGAGTGGAATGATACTAGGGTCTTTGGCTCGTTGAAGTACATCGTAAAGCAGGTCGCTGATCTTAACGGGATACGGCTTGATGGCTTTTTGTTGTGCGAGTTCTGAGGTGAACACATTTCTGCGCGGTAACACGAAATAGCCAGATTTAGGCTTAGAGCGCACATAGCCTTGGTCTTCAAGCTGCTGATAGGCTTGCAGTACCGTCTCGATACTGAGTTTATAGCGCTTACACGCATCTCTAATTGATGGGATCTTCTCACCACTCAACCAGATGTTTTGCTCTATCTGATTCTTGATTGTATTGGCGAGCATCTGTGATTTTTTCATCAAAAAGTCTTTTCTATCTAATGTGCAAAATATTACTAAACCTGAATATTCGAAGTACTCGGACATTCAGGTATAACAAAGCCCTACCCTAAACCCAATTACCTTCACGGTCGACTTGTTTATTTCTCCCATAAGAAAAGACACCACACTCGTCAAGAAGTGTGGTGCCTTGGTTATTACTTTAAAGCTAATTAACTAACGCTAATTAAGATTAGTTGGCTGGACGCCACACGCCCCACTGATCATTTTCGTAGGTCGCTTTAGGGTTTGTACCACCTTGTATCCACCACTGTGCTTTCCAAGACTGGTTTGAGTACGTTACTACTTCACCGCCTAGGTAAGTCGCTGAAGAGTCCCAAGTGCCATTGTCTGGGTCAGGAGTCGGGTCTGGATCCGGCGTTGGATCTGGGTCTGGTGTTACGCCACCGTCATCGGCAATCACTTCAAAAGTGAAGGTTTCAACACTGTCACTTTCAATAGAACTAGCCATGAATGACAAGGTTTCATTAGCTACTATACCAGTCGTATCTACGACAACTGACGCAGTGCCGTTATTTTGGATGCTTACAGCAGAACCTTGAGTTTGAGTTAATGTCGCCGCTTCACTTGTTGCAATCACAACTTTGTCGCCAGCATTCACTACGTTATCACTCTTCACTAGCTCGTAGATGTCGCCTTTCAATGGTTCAACACCACCGTCGCCACCATCAATCAGCGTTAACTGACCAGAAGCACGGCTATCTTTTGAGTTGAAGAAGTTACGTGAAGGATCGTTTTGGAAGTACATGTAGTGCTGCATTTCAGTGTGCCAATCACCAATGAAGATCGCGCCATCTTTAAACTCTTCGTGCCAGCCGTTAATCTCTGAAGCCAACAAGCGAGCCCAATCGTTAACGTTTGAAGCGTCGATAACGATGTCGAAGCTACGCGCGACTTCACCGTACTTGTTGATGATGTCGTACTTAACCGTATCACCAATTTCTGGCGTACCAAACTGGTCAGAAACAAACAGGTCGCCACGGACTAGATCAGGTTGAGGTGTAGGATCTGGTGGTGGAGTTGCCCCCCCCGTGATAGTGATGTCTGAACAGTTGTAGAAACCTTCACCTGCTGCATCGTCACGTTGCCAACGTACATATAGAATTGCGTCGCCAGAGCGGTCTGAAGGAATCGTTACGTTGATACGGTATTTGCCACCACTTACAGGAACATTCCCAACTTCTTGGATAAGATCTAAATCACCCCACGCTAGGCCTTTGCTCAGGTCGGCGTTTGGTTTTGTTAGGTAGAACTCCCAGAATGACGGGTTGTGTGGTGCAGTCGCGTTGAATACATATTCAAATGTACCAGTGCTTAGCTCGGTGCGAGTCCAACCTGTATGAGGTGCTCCCATACCACGTTTTTGCGAATCATTGGCATAACACAAAGTGCCGTCTGGAATCGCAGCTTTCACAGCATTAATGTTGTTGAAATCTTGGATATTTTTCGCATACTCGTTGCGTTGAACGAAAGGATATGACCCAGAAATATCTTTTGCTTGAGCACATGCCGCATTTGGTGGCGTACCTGACCAAACTCCACCCTGCTCGTAACACGTATTCTGACGTGCACTTGGAAATTCAGACCAACCATGAGCGTTTACTACTGATGGTACGCTGGATAGCATAGCCATCCCCACTGCTATTTTTAGAATATTATTATTTGCTGTTTTCACTTTCCCACTCTCTATTATTTTACCCCCCGTATGCAATATTGATTGGATATTTACTAATCAAGACCCCCTCTGGCAGGATAGTTGTCACTGTTAAAATTTAACCAGTTTGGGCGATAA